>DAOSCC010000153.1:0-5830 GCA_035361135.1 Clostridiales bacterium
CATAAGGCCCAGGGTGAATGGTACGGTGATCATGGGGGCTTTGAGCCTGGTCATGCTGAATATCGGCGCGAACATCTCTTTTGGCGGCATTACTGCAAGCATTGCCGGTACCACACAGAATTTTGACCATCTTTCCATAATAAATTCCCTGGCTGATTTTCCAAGCTCGCTGTTCGGAGGACCGCCGATCGAAGCAATAATATCGGGTACTGCAGGCGCTCCGTGGCCCGTTGCCTGCGGCATAGTTTTCATGCTTGTTACAGGCGTCCTGGTATTGACAGGCGTGATCGACCGGCTCGGCAAGTATCTGCCCAGCCAGAGCATTGCCGGTTTCCTGCTTGTGATCGGCTTTGCACTCACATTCGCTCCTAATCTGAGCGCAGTGGCGGGATCCGACGATCCGATGAGCGGTTATATCGCGCTTGGCGTGACGGCATGGTCCAAGAATCCTTTCCTTGGCATGGTGGTTGGTATTATTGTGCGTTACCTCGGTGCGTACGTAGGTTTGGTATAGGGAATACGCAGTGTCAGGAGGAAATACAGACATGCTTAATCAAAAATGGCCTTCCGCCTGGAAGGTGCGTATAGATGAAGATCTTGAAATAGAACTGCCCCTGGTGGAGATCGGCAATGATTTCTATATATATTCCTTTGATATGACCGGCGAATCAAAGTGGAACAAGCATGCGGCAAGGGCGCTGGCCAAAAAGCTTGCAGGCTGCAGCTATGACGGTTTTGTGACGGTGCAGACCAAATCCTCGGGCCTTTGCCAGGAGATGGCCAGGGATATGGACTGCTATCTTGAACTGCGCAAATCCCACAAGTCCTTTATGAAGGATCCGAAGCACGTACTGGTCGAATCCATCACAACGCAGGGCAAACAGGAGCTGTGGATAGGCAGGGAGAAGTACGAACGGTTCCAGGGCAAAAAGCTCTGCTTCGTGGACGATGTGGTGTCGACCGGCGGTACGGTAGATGCAGCGCTGACCATGGCTAAAGAGATCGGTTTTGAGATCTCGGTTATTGCCTGCGTCCTGACAGAAGGAGAGGAGCGTACCAATTATAAAGGGATACCCCTGATTTCACTGGGACATATCCCTCTGCCCGGCAGGCTCGCCGACAACGAATAAGCCGGTGAAATAAGCAAACACATCAACAGACAAGTAAAGCCGGATAATGGGCAGACCCGGCGGTCCAGGACGCGGACCTGGCGGGTCCGGCGGACCGGGCGGATTCTGGCGCGGACCCGGCAGATTCAGACACAGACCGAGAGGATTTGGGCCTCCTCCGCCGCCAAGAAGAAGATTTTGGTTTCCTCCGCCACCAAGAAGATATTGGCGCCCCGCAGGCTGCCTTGGGTGCGGCGGGTCCATCTTTGCGGTTCTTGCAGCGGTTGGATGTACTATAGCGGTTATGATAATGCTTCTTTAGACTTGCTTCATGTGTAAAAAATACTCACGTCATAAAAACGTGGGTAATTTTTTTTATTTTTTACCCATGTGCTTATTGAAACTGGGAATAATTACACATATAATGTTGATGTAAGGAGTGAATTTAAATGGCTGATGTAAAGCCTTTACCGCCGGATGCAGAACTTGAGACCAAAAGAGTATTGAAGCAGCTTACGAGATCCCATAGAGCTCTGGCAGAACTCAAAGGTTTTGCGAGTACGATACCAAATAAAAATATACTTATAAATGCTGTAACTATCAATGAAGCCAAAGACAGTTCCGAAATCGAAAATATTGTAACTACGCATGACGAACTGTTTAAAGCAATGTCCCAGGACAATTATAATAACCCGGCAGCCAAAGAAGTCGTAAACTACAGGACTGCACTTTGGCACGGTTATGAACTTATCAGGAAAAAGCAGATCCTGACCACCAACATGATCATTGAAATACAGCAACTGATTGAAAAAAACCGCGCAGGCATAAGAAAACTTCCAGGTACTGTACTGAAAAACGAAGCGACCGGGGAAGTGATATATACTCCGCCGGCCGGAGAAAAAGAAATAATGGGATTAATGGATAACCTCGAAAAGTACATAAATGACGATTATGACAATGTCGATCCTCTCATTAAGCTGGCTGTCATCCATTACCAGTTTGAGTCCATACATCCGTTTTATGATGGCAATGGAAGGACGGGCAGAATCATAAATGTACTGTATCTTGTCCTGAAAGATTTGCTGGACAGTCCGATACTCTATCTCAGTAAATATATAATATGCAATAAATCAGCATATTACAGGCTCCTTCAGGAGGTAAGGACCGAAGGCAACTGGGAGGAGTGGATATTATTTATTCTTGAGGGTATAGAGCATACTGCCGAAGAAACATTACTGCTGATAAAGAGAATATATGATATTCTTGAAAAGACAGCCGATGAAATTAAAAGCCAACTGCCCAAAATATATTCGAGAGAACTTGTAAATTTACTTTTTTATGAGTTCTACACCAAAATCGCATATATAGAGAACGGACTCGACATCACGAGGAAAACTGCCTCGAATTACTTATCATCTTTGGAAGAAAAGGGATTCCTGATATCGCAAAAAGTCGGCAAAGAAAGAATCTTTCTTAACAAACGCCTGTTTGAAGTTGTGCGGCAGGCCGGTACGGAAAGGTAGACTTACGCAATTTTACTGTATCATACTGTGATAACAGGTAATCTGCTGCAAAAAGATAAGGACACGGGAGGAAAGGGCTTGAGATGGCGACTGCCAGGCTGGAACAGGTTTCGATCCCTGAAAACAAACGGATAATCTGTATAAGCGACGTGCATGGAAAGACCGACTTACTCAGGAAACTTCTGGACAAGGTAAAATTTTCTGATCAGGATATTTTGATACTGGTTGGGGACCTTTGCGTCGGCCGGCACGATAAAAGCCAGTAACAAAAATGAAAGAGGGATCAAAATGGGACTCAGAGTTGGTTTGTTAGGGGTCGGGCCAGTAGGAGAAAATATCGTACGGGTTCTCCGTGAACGGAAATTTCCCGTTGACGGCGAACTGGTCGTAATGGCAACATCGGAAAGAAAAGAGACTCTGGCCGGAGAAACATACGATGTAAGGAAGATCGATGAAAGCATCTTCAAAAAACTCGATTTGGTATTCTTTGCAGGAAAGGAAGGAGCCAAAGGGGCAAGTGTACAGTGGGGAGATATAGCCGTCAAGAGCGGATGTATCGTTATCGACAATGGCAGCGATTTTCGTATGCATCCCAATTACCCTTTGGTCGTTCCTGAAATAAACATGGATGTCGTTACAAAGGACACCCGGTATATTTGCAATCCGAACTGCTCAACGATCCAGATGGTTGTGGCTCTCGCTCCGCTCCATCGAGCTGCCAGGATATACAGGATAACTGTTTCCACCTACCAGGCTGTAAGCGGACATGGCGGCGCTGCCATGGCTGAACTGAAGAAAGAGACTTCTCAGGCTTTGAACGGGGAGAATGTGGAGCATGACAGGTCAATATTCGCCAGGCCCATAGCTTTCAACTGTATTCCGCACATTGACAGGTTTTTGGATAACGGATATACCAGGGAAGAAATGAAGATGATAAATGAAACCAGGAAAATTTTCAATGAACCCAACTTGCTGATAAACCCTACGACTGTGCGAGTGCCAGTGCTGAACGGCCACTGTGAGTCGATCAATGCAGAGTTCATGCTGCCGATGGATAGGGAAAAGGCTATTCAAATACTTAGTGATAAGAGCCAGTCCCCGGGCGTATGCTGAAGCTGGGGTACCTGTAAGGAAGATGCAAGGCGCTGCAGCAGGCAAATCCATAGTTTATATATACCATACTCATTTTTTGACACCGATGAGTATCCAAAGTCCATTGAAGTCGTTGTAGAATGGAATTAGTCCTTTGCAATCCTGTGCCATGCCTGTAATGAAATAACCTGGTGAGGATATGAAATAATAACGGCCATAGGACAGAAGTACCGATCAGCCGGAGTCAACCTGAGAGGAGACACAACATGGATCATTTGCTGCAAGCAATGGATTTAAACTGGACGCAATGGATCACTGTAATCGTAGTGGCATTGATAATAGGCTTTTCAAAAACGGCCATCAGCGGGGCTGCGATGTTTGCAATACCTGTTCTTGCATCTGTATTCGGCGGCAAAGATTCTACAGGTATCATGCTGCCTATGTTGTTAGTTGGTGATTTATTTGCGGTTTGGTATTATCGTAAAAGCGTGGAATGGAAAAAGGTATTTCTTCCTTTGCCCTGGGCGCTGGTCGGCATAATCCTCGGAGGTTTTGTAGGGAATCGTATCAGTGACAGGACCTTCCTGACATTGATCGGGATCATCATTTTATGCTGCCTTGGGATTTTGGTTTACACTGAGGTAAAAGGCAAAAGCTTTAAGGTACCGGACGGGGCCTGGTTTTACATTCCCGTAGGAGTGCTGAGCGGCTTTGCGTCAATGATCGGGAATGCAGCAGGTCCCATATTTGTTATCTACCTGTTAGCATTAGGTTTTGCGAAAAATAACTTTATGGGGACGAATGCCTGGTTTTTCTTTATAATCAATCTCATAAAACTGCCTCTGCAAATCTTTTTCTGGCATAATATCGGCGCAAGGTCCGTGGCTGTCACCGCAGCAATGCTGCCTTTGATTGCTCTGGGTGCCGTCGTGGGTTACTACATACTGAAAAAGATCAACGAAAAGGTTTTTCGGTATATAGTTATTATAATGACAGCTATAGCTGCCATAAAACTTTTTGTTTAGTTATTGCGGAACTCTGCTTGTCAGTGGTAAAAGGACACTCCGGAGCAAGGAAAGGGGACACACCTCTACAGGAGGCATTCCTTTATGGAAGAGGTATGTCCCCTTATGCAAAGTTCAAGGCTCAGGAATGTCCCTTTTTGAATTCGTACACTGTTTTGCCGGTGATTTTCTTGAACAGCTTGCTGAAGTACTTTGGGTCGGAGTAGCCGACCTTCGCGCTTACTTCGCTGATGGTGACGGAAGGACCCGAGAGCAGCTTTTTCGCATTCTCGATCCTCACTATAGTCTTGTAATCTATAAAGCTCATCCCTGTCTGCTTCTTGAAGAGTTCGCTCAGATAAGCAGGGCTGAGGTGCACGTGCCTTGCCACCTGCTCAAGGCTTATGTCGCCTGCGAAATTGTTTTCTATGACTCTTTTGGCGTTTTCGATGATATTCGCGTTGTCGACGGGGTTCTTGTCGTGGTAGAAGTCGTAGATGCGCCTGAGCAGTTCTTTTACATAGTCCTCAAGATCGGAACAGAAACGTATCTCCCTGATCCTGTCATACGGATGCCGGCCCGATACCACGCTTTCCTGGTGGATGAAAGGCAGTTGTATGTTAAGTATCGTGATGACGGACTGGATGAATTGCCAGAAAAATTCCCTTACCAGGGCCGGTTTGTAGTTTGGCGCAGGCGAAGCCTTCAGCGAGTCTGAAACACTTTCGATGAATGACAGGGCGGTCTGGAGGTTTGACAGTTTTATATTGAGGATTATCTTGTTGAGCGTGTCCTGATCCAGCGAAAGATTCGGATCTTCAGACAGGCAGCCGGGCGAATGGAATGCGGCGGTACCCGGCCCCTTCCAGAATCTTGCGTCAAGAGCCGCCGCAGCGTCGGGGAACAGGTTCTGCAGCATGCCGGGCGAATGGGCTTCGGCGCTGATGCCGCATGAGATGCTGATCCCAAGTTTTTTCCGCAATATCCTGCTGCAGATGTCATGGGCTCTTTTTATCCGCTCTCCCGGGCTTTTTCCCCTGATGATCGAAACGAGCATGGACCTGTCGTTTTCATAGGGGAACGTCACGGCGCCGGCGAATCT
>DAOSCC010000154.1:0-5803 GCA_035361135.1 Clostridiales bacterium
AATTTGTTCTTTTTTCTAAATGACAAAAAAGATCTGGCAAACATGAGCTTCACTGCATCAATACTGTTGTCAAAATGCTTAAAATAGGCTATAATACTATAGCAGATAAGTGTCCCGGTGGTCTAATGGATAAGGTAATGGATTCCGGTTCCATTGATGGGGGTTCGATTCCTCTCCGGGACGCCATGTTAAGCGGGTCTTGGCGAGTATTCCCAAGGTCCGCTTTTATATATTGCCGGCATCGACACGGACCGCTGCGGATGGATGACGGCAGTGAAATACGTATTGCGGCAGGGGAAGCAACGGATGAAAATTGGTTCGCTGACATTGGAAAACAATATATTTCTTGCGCCTATGGCGGGCGTCACCGACATGCCCTTCAGGATCCTCTGCAAAGAGCAGGGCTGCGGTTTCGTATATACAGAGATGATCAGCGCCAAAGGAATGTACTATAATGACGAAAAAACCTGGAAGCTGGCTGAACTCAGCCAGGCTGAGCTTCCGGCGGCCATACAGATTTTTGGCTCCGAACCGGATATAATGGCGCATGCCGCTGAGAAACTGAACGGCTCTCCGGCGGCTGTCATAGACATAAACATGGGATGTCCCACGCCGAAGATCACGAAAAACGGTGACGGAAGCGCACTTATGCTCAAACCGGAACTTGCCGGCGAGATAATACGGGCCGTGGCGTCGGCATCCTCGAAGCCTGTTACGGTGAAAATCCGCAAAGGATGGGACGACGGGCATGTAAATGCCGTAGAATTCGCCGTTATGGCTGAGAAATGCGGAGCGGCCGCTGTGACCGTGCATGGCCGTACACGGGAACAGTTCTACAGCGGGCAGGCTGACTGGGATATCATACGGGATGTCAAAAGAGCGGTTTCCATACCTGTCATCGGGAACGGCGATATCCGTTCCCCGGAAGATGCGGCCCGCATGCTGGAATACACGGGCTGTGACGCCGTAATGGTAGGCAGGGGCGCCCAGGGAAACCCGTGGTTATTCAAAAGGCTCGGCTACTTCCTCAAAACAGGACAAATGCTTCCCGAGCCCGATATAGAAGAGAAAAAGGCGATGATGCTGCGCCACCTCGACATGATGGTAGAATACAAGGGCGAGTATACAGGCGTACGGGAAATGCGCAAGCACATTGCCTGGTACATCAAGGGATGCAAAAACTCCAGCCGTTTCAGGGAAAAGGCTTTCAAGGCGTCGGCATATAAAGAGATGGCAGAACTGATAAAAACTTTCGGAATCGAAAATGCGGGCCAATGATCCTGCCTGTCACACACATACCGCCGCAGGCATGGATTTCATGGGCGATGCGCAATTTGCGGATATTATCGCAGCAAGAATGCGGGAAAGTTTGAGGCGAGGCTGTAAACGGGCCTGAACCGGCCATGCTGACGCAGCATCCGGTTTATCCTGTCGCGGCAAGCCGGAGCAATCCAACACTTCCTTTACATCGTTTATGTTTTGCATTAAAATATTTACAGAATATATGTTCGGAGGATGCCATGAACCTTGAGCAAATGCTGGAGCGTATCAGATCGTCGCAGGATATGATGAAGAACATCACGGCCTGGGTGGAAGTACCGGCCAAAGAGGCTGTATACGCCGATTTCCCGGATTTCCTGGATGAGCGCATCGTAAAAGCCCTCGAAAGGAGAGGGGTCAGGAAGCTCTACTCGCACCAGGCCAGCGCGATCCAGGCGGTACACGACGGGGACAGCATCGTTGTGGTGACGCCCACTGCATCAGGAAAGACCATGTGCTACAACATACCGGTCATGGACGCCATATTGAAGGACGAGTCCTCCAGGGCATTGTTCATTTTCCCCACAAAAGCGCTGTCGCAGGATCAGACCGCGGAACTCCACGAACTGATCACAGAGGCAGGAGTGGACGTCAAGACATACACTTATGACGGCGACACGCCCCAATCGGCAAGGAAAGCCATAAGGCAGGCGGGCCATATAGTGGTCACCAATCCCGACATGCTCCACAGCGGCATACTCCCGCACCATACGAAATGGACCAAGCTCTTCGAAAACCTGAAGTACGTCGTCATAGATGAAGTGCACCATTACAGGGGCGTATTCGGCAGCCACCTGGCCAACGTCATGAGAAGGCTCAGGAGGATATGCGATTTCTACGGTTCAAAACCGCAGTTCATATGCTGCTCCGCGACCATCGCCAACCCCGTGGAACTGGCTTCGAAAATAGTCGGCCGGGAAGTCAGGCTCATCGACAACAACGGCGCGCCGTCTGCCGCCAAGCATATCATTTTTTACAATCCGCCGGTCATCAACAAGGAGCTGGGCATCAGGAAAAGCAGCATGCTGGAGGCCGAGCGCATTGCGGAGTCGTTCATACGGAACGGCATACAGACCATATTGTTCACAAGGAGCCGGCTGAATGTAGAGGTGCTTGTTACCTACCTGAAAGAGATATACAAGGGGGACAGGGAAGCCGAGAAGAAGGTGCGCGGTTACAGGGGAGGTTATTTGCCTACGCTCCGGCGTGAAATAGAGAAAGGCCTGCGGGATGGCACCATAACAGGAGTCGTATCTACGAACGCGCTGGAACTGGGCATCGACATCGGCGCGTTGGAAGCATGCATTATCTGCGGTTATCCGGGAACCATCGCCAGCACATGGCAGCAGGCTGGCCGCGCAGGGCGCAGGAGCGGCGTATCCGCCGCTATCCTCGTGGCAAGCAGCAGCCCGCTCGACCAGTATATAATCAACAACCCGGACTACTTCTTCGGAAGGACCCCGGAATACGGGCTTATAAACCCCGACAACCTGGTCATTTTGTACAGCCATATGAAGTGCGCCGCATTTGAACTGCCCTTCGAAGACGGTGAGAAATTCGGAGTGGAAACTACAGCGGAGATCCTTGGATTCATGGAGGAGGCGAAGATCGTAAGGCACGTGGGGAACCGGTGGCACTGGATGGCCGATGTGTTCCCGGCCGATGAGATAAGCCTGAGAAGTGCATCCAACGAAAACTTCATCATAATCGACATAACGGAACCGAAGCCTGTTGTCATAGGGGAGGTTGACAGGTTCAGCGCGCCCATGATGCTTCACGAGGAAGCGATATATATACATGAAGGCGTCCAGTACCAGGTGGAGAAGCTGGATTTCGACGACAAGAAGGCCTATATCCGAAAGGTCAACGTGGACTATTACACTGACGCCAACCTGGCCGTGGACCTCAAGGTCCTGGACGTATTCCGCGAGGATAAATCGAAACAGGTGCACAGGAGCGTCGGCGAAGTTTCGGTCACCGCGCTGGTCACCATGTTCAAGAAGATAAAGCTCCATACCCACGAAAATATCGGGTCAGGCCCGGTAAACCTGCCGGAAATGGAGATGCACACCACATCCTACTGGGTCAGCCTGCCTGAAACCATACCCGGCATGTCCCAGACAGAACTGCAGAACGGTCTGCTCGGGCTTTCCAACGTGCTTGCAAATGCGGCGCCGATCTATCTCATGTGCAGCCCCGGAGACATCCAGGTCGTACACCAGGTACGGGCCACATTCACGCAAAGGCCTTCGGTTTACATATACGACAACTATCCGGGAGGAGTAGGCTTCAGCGACAAGCTGTATGAACTGCACGGCCAACTGTTTGAGACTGCCGCCCAGATGGTGGAGCAATGCGGCTGTGAATCGGGCTGCCCTTCATGCGTCGGGCCCCTCGACCAGTTTACGGGGACCGACGACCCCAAGGGGCTGACGCTCAGGCTGATTAAACTGATCAGGCAGGAGTCGCAGTAGTAAAACGGGAACCATGGTATCCGGGTATGGCGTTATTCAGGCAGGAATTTCGGTATTCGACTGGAACAATAGAATCAGGGCTAGAACGTAGTATTGCGGCAAGAGCCGTAGCATTATTATGACAGGAGCCGTAGTATTAAGGAAGGAAGCGCAGTATCCGGGCGGGAACGGCAGGATTGGCTTTGAGAACAGGAGCAATATTCGGATGGATCTCAGGAGCAAGCTGAATTTATACCGGCAAACACAGGCAGCATCATCGCAGGCGCCAAAAACGGGCGTTGGTCACAATGCAGATGCCGCGGGAAGAGGGCGCGACATTGACGTTCTGATACCCGGTACGGTACGGGAGAATGAGCATGGCTCCTGCTATATCATTGAAGAATCATATCATCCCGGATGCATACATGGCGGCTGCAGGATCGGCGCTGCATCCGGAATAAGCGGTGAAACGCTTGCAGTACTTGGCGGTCCCGATTGTGACGGCCTTCAGGCCGATAAGCTGCTGTATCTCGATACGGAAACCACAGGGCTGGCCGGAGGGACGGGGACCGTCGCATTCCTGGTCGGGACCGGCTTTTTCGAAAACGGCAGTTTCATAATAAGACAGTATTTCATGCGCGATTACGATGAAGAAGCCGCAATGCTGGCTGAACTGAAGGAGTTGATCTCGGGACGGCAGGGCCTTGTTACGTTCAACGGGAAATGCTTCGATATCAACATCCTTCAAAGCAGGTTCATCTCCAACAGGTTCAGGACCGATATCTCCGGGATGCCCAATATCGATCTGCTGTTCCCGGCAAGAAGGGTATGGGGCATGAAACTGGAAAGCTGCCGCCTGGCATCGCTTGAGGAAAATATCCTGGGCCATGCGAGGCATGACGATATACCGGGATCGCTGATACCGGCCGTTTACTTCAAGTACCTTGAAGACAGGGACGCATCTGAAATAAAGAGGGTAATAGAGCACAACAAGCTTGACGTATTGTCCATGGTGTCGCTGCTGTACCGGCTTTCAGCAATGCTGCAGGATCCGCTGGCCGAATCTGACGGCGGGCTTGAGCTGCTGGGCATAGGCAGGATCTTCGAGACCATCGGCAGGACGGAAGACATGGTGGAGTGCCTTGAGGCGTGCACAGGTTCAGGGCGGTTCGATGTAAAACTGCAGGCGGTGAAGCGCCTTACCGGCGTTTATAAGAGGGAAGGACGCTATGACCGTGCGCTGGAGCACTGGCAGGCAATCGAGTCGGAAGGCTCCGGTTTTGAACTGTTCCACCTCATAGAGATGGCAAAGTACTATGAACACAGGGCGAAGGATCCGGAGAAAGCGCTGCAGGCAGTCGAAAAAGCATTCGCAGTATGCCGGCAGGCCGGGCTTACGGCCGGAAGGCAGATCGATGAACTGGCAAAGCGCAGGGACAGGTTGAGAAGGAAGATAAATATTATGGAGACATCCAAGGGACAATGCTGCCGCAGGGATATAGAAAATTTATAATAAGCATGGAAGTCGTGCCTGCGACGCAGATATAATATAACCACCAATAAAGATCATGCGCGTACGCAAACAACCTTACAGATGCTAAAGGAAACATGCAGACACAAAGACGCAGCAGGGATCATAAAATGCCACAACTGTCATAAGGGTACCGCAGAGATTATCCAGGTACCGCAGATGCTGCAGAAGCCGAAGCCGCTGAAGGCGCCCGGCTCTTGGTACTGTCAGTATCAGTGCCGTCCGTCACAACATTGCCATCCGTTTCGCTGCTGTTATCCGGTCTGATTATACCATCGGCGACTGTTTCACCCAAACCATCACCAACAGCTTCGGCAGCACCATAACCATCCGTTTCACCTGGATCGCCATCCATATCGCCTGTTTCACTTATAACGTCCGTTGCAGTGCCGCCGGTTCCGCTGCCGTTACCTTTTTCTATTATTTTTATGAACTTCCCGGCCAGGAATGGGTCAAACTGTTTGCCTGCGCACTTTTTGATCTCTTCTATCGCTTCTTC
>DAOSCC010000155.1:0-5778 GCA_035361135.1 Clostridiales bacterium
AAAGCTTCTGAAGGTGTGCGTATAGCCTGTTCCTGAAGGAAAGCTCTATGGATCTCGACACACCGTAAAGAGTATACCTGAAAAGGAAACGGAATACCGCTATTCCGACTGATACCAATACCAGCGCGGCAGCGTAGGCTGCCAGGCTGCTTCGCGTCAAGACTCCCTCTTCCAGCGAGTCAGTGGCGGCTTCCAGTATTTTTGGCATGATAAGCTGCAGTGTATCTACGCAAAGCAGGGAAACCACGCCCAAAACGTATCTGTACCTGTGTTTGTGCAGCAAATCGCTTATGTACCTGAAACTGTTCATGCAATACGCTCCTGAAAGTCACAACTGTACGGTACTGATTATATCACATTGGCTGTTTCCAAAGACAATAAACATGTACGGCTATGTTTGAAATCTTTAGTCTGATATAATAAGATATAATAAAACATAAGGCAGTACATGCGGGCAAAACAGCCTTTTTACCGGCGGTATGCCTGCAGGGACGATCCGGTGTTATACAGCTTCCCGGCCTGGAGCACGGGAAATAAAATCGTGCTGTTATTATGGAGGATGCCATGGGACTGCACAATTACCTGATGACTGTGCGAAAGCTGAACAACATGGGCCGCTGGTCCACAGACTTTATGCATCAGAGGGCTACTGTCAGCGAGCATTCCTTTTTTGTTGCACAGATTGGGCAGATGCTTGCGCTGATCGAAGAACAGAACGGCAATAAGGTGGACTGGAGCAGGCTGTTTAAGAAACTGCTGAACCATGATGTAGTGGAGGCAATGACCGGCGACATCATAAGCACCGTCAAGCATAAAAATGCGCAGCTGAGGGACATGCTGAACATGCTTGAGAAGGAGGTCGTCGAGGAAAACCTGCTTGCCAGCATGGAGGAACCATATAAGAGCATTTACAGGGAGATACTTTTCGACGGGAAGGACAGCACCCTGGAAGGAGAGATCCTCAAGTGCGCCGACCATATCGACGCATTGGTGGAATGCATCAATGAAGTAAAGCTCAACAACCTGTATCCGTTTGTTGAGAAGTTCCATGCAATAGTGAAAATACTGTCCGGATCCAACCTTGTAAGCGTGCGGTATTTTATCGGGAAGATACTGCCTGGAATGATCGAAGGCTGCAAGGAACTGGAGCGCAGCGATCTTATAAAGTGAAACGCCGAAGCAGAAAGCTTCCGATGTGAAAAACCGGGCGCAGAGACCCGGAGGGGCGCCGGCCAGGGTTTGTCGGCATCCGGAGACGGCCTTTATAAAAATACCGTCCGGATCGACTTGTACCGGACCACAAAAAATCGGTTTGGATACAAAAATTACTATACTGAAATGAGGTGTACATATGCTGACGAATCTTGATATCAGGAAAATATTACCGCACAGATATCCTTTTTTGCTTGTGGACAAAATCATAGAGCTTGAACCCGGGAAGAGGGCGGTCGGGATCAAAAATGTGACAGCCGACGAACCGTTTTTCCAGGGACATTTCCCGGATTATCCGATCATGCCCGGAGTGCTGATAGTGGAAGCACTTGCACAGACAGCGGGGATCGCTGCGAATGCCGAAACCGCGCAGGCGGAAGGAGAGAACGGCGAAACAAAGCTGGGAGTGTTTGCCGGCATCGATGAGATGAAATTCAAAAAGCAGGTCATGCCAGGTGATACATTGCGCCTGGAAGCCGAGATCCTTTCATCAAAGATGGGCATCGTAAAGGCAAAGGTCAGGGCAGCTGTGGACGACAAGACGGCGGCCGAGGGAGAGATCCGCTTCGCTATGACAACTGTTAAGAAATAAAAGACTTCCCCGCAAGGGAAGTCCTTTACAGCATCTTTCGGTTTATCGGTAGGCCGCAAATATGCCGGAACAATTGATCGATAACGATCCAGCGCAAATCATCAGCTTACTGCAAGCTTCTTTCTCGACTCGAGGAACATGTCGCCGACCTTGTATATGTCTCCGGCGCCCATGGTAATGACAAGATCGCCAGGCATCACGTTTTTGTCGAGGAGTTCCACGATGCTGCCGAAATCCTTGATATAGACAGCCTTCTTGCCTGTAAGGGCAATTTTTTCAGCAAGCATCGACGAGTTCACTTCTCCGGTGTCTTTTTCACGCGCCGCATATATGTCGGTCAGGATGACGAAATCTGCATTGTCGAATGCTCTGCTGAAGTCATCCATAAGACTTTTCGTCCTGGAATATGTATGGGGCTGGAATACGCACCATATACGCGAATGGTTGTATTTGACCGCAGCCTTCAATGTAGCTGTGATTTCGGACGGATGATGTGCATAGTCGTCCACGACTGTCACTCCGTCGCTGACTCCTTTTATTTCAAATCTCCTGCATGTACCGGTGAATTTGTGCAATGCCCTGACGGCGGATGAAATACTGCATCCTGCCAGGCTGCTCGCTGCGATCGCTGCTAGCGAGTTGCTGACATTATGTATTCCGGGTACCTTCAGCTTTATCTCGGCGACCGGCTCGCCCACGCGGAGCAGGGTATACGATGCGCATCCCATATCGTCAAATTCTATATTTGCAGCGCTCCATTCATTGTGGCTGTCCCTTAACCCGAATGTAGTTATATCGCATGAAATGCCGTTCAGCGCGTCGAGAGCCGATATGTCGTCACCGTTTACGACTATGTGCCCGTTTTCGGGGACATGTTCTGCAAAGCCGTGGAACGCTTTTTTTACGTCATCTATGTTCCTGAAGCAATCCACATGATCATAATCGATATTCAGGATGACGGCAACATGGGGGTAGAATTTAAGAAAACTTCCCGTATATTCGTCGGCTTCGGTCACGAAATATTCGCTGCCGCCGATCCTGATATTTCCGCCTATGGCGGCAAGTTCGCCTCCGACATGGATGGTCGGATCGAGCCCTTCTTCCAACATAATCAACGATAGCATGGATGTGGTCGTGGTTTTTCCGTGAGTTCCTGAAACCGCGAAACTCATGGGATATTTCTTCATGATCTCGCCCAGGAGTGTGGCTCTGTTGATGCACGGGATCCCTGCTCCGGATGCGGCAACAAGTTCTACATTGTCGGGCTTGACTGCCGCAGTGTATACCAGCAGATCAGCGCCGTTCACATTTTCTGCACAATGGCCTATTGTTACCTTTATACCTTCCTTTTCGAGCTTCTGAGTGGCAGGGGACGGCCTTTCGTCCGACCCGGTAACTATGTATCCCTGGTATGCAAGTATCCTGGCAAGCCCGCTCATGCTTACGCCGCCGATCCCTGTCATGTGCACTCTCTTTATATTGCCGGAACTTAAAAGCTCGTCAGTTTTCAAACCCAACACTCCCTGATCATGAAATTCAGCTAAGTAAATGATACAATAAATGCCCGTAAAAGTAAAATAGATATATCTAAGCATTGACAGCTATCTCATATAATATGCCGTTTTTCACGTCTTTAGTGCATGATCTCCACATCATATTTTATTCTTTTTTCGAATTTTTTATTTCAGCTGCTTTCCGTATTATCGGGCTAAGCCTGTTATGAAGTCCGGCGCTGACGCCTGTACGAACTCTGATAAAACTGTGATATAATGATGTAACAGGGCGACGGAAGTATCTCAATTGTATAAATATCCGCTGCGGATGTTCCATTGAGACGGTGGATACAATTGGACAATGAGTATATTCAGGACAATGAATATATTTACCGCCTCGTTGAAACACTGCTGTTGTGATAAAATTCTTCTGAAAGCGTGAAATTTTTTGGATTTGAGTGCTGTAAAACATGAAAATGCAGGTTCTCACGAAAGAGAGTGATGATATGGACAAGCTGCACAGGAATGAGAGGATATCAGTGCTTCAGAGGATACTGTGCGAATCGCCTGGTAAAGTCTTCACACTGGGCTATTTTACGGACATGCTCAATTGTGCGAAATCCTCAGTAAGTGAGGATATCGATATTATACGCAGTTCGCTGGAAAAGACGGGAGCCGGCACCATCGAAACGATACCTGGCGCATCAGGCGGCGTGCGCTATGTACCGATGATGTCGGAGGATGCGGTACAGCAGCTTGCCGGCAGGCTGAGCGCGGAACTTTCCATAAGGGAAAGGATACTGCCCGGAGGCTACCTTTACATGCTTGACACTATATACGATCCCGGGACAGTTTCCGAGGTGGGCAGGGTTTTCGCCGGCTATTTCCGCAACAGGACTGTCGATTATGTCATCACGGTAGAGACAAAAGGCATACCTCTTGCTTTTATGACGGCGGTATACCTAAATAAGCCGCTTGTGATAGCGCGTCACAACATTGAAGCGACAGACGGAGCGTCAGTAAACATAAACTATGTTTCCGGTTCATCAGACAGGATACAGACCATGGTACTGCCGATGCGGTCATTGAGGCGCGGTTCGTGGCTGCTTTTCATCGACGACTTCATGAAGGGCGGCGGGACTGCGAAAGGCATCCTGGAGCTTGCGAGGGAATTCGGCTGCCAGGTTGCCGGCGCAGGCGTTCTTGTAGAGACAGCCATGCCCGACAGGAAGCTTCCGGTCGATTATTTTTCACTCCTGACACTTTACGGTGTCGACGAAGCCTCCGGAGTAACCGATATAAGGCCCAGTCCGCGCCTTATTGCCGGGGGAAGGTGAAAAACGGACCGTGGGGACATATGTCGCAATGTGACAACAGACCAATATTATAATAGCCAAAAATAACAAATGAAAGGCAAATAAGAAGGAAAATATCATTTTGTATAGAATATATAAGTTGCACATTATTTTGGGAAGGTGGTAACATAAATGGAAATCACGGATGTCCGCATCAGGAAAATCGACGTTGAGGGCAAGATGAAGGCGGTCGTATCGGTAACTTTTGATAACGAGTTCGTGGTACACGATATCAAAGTTATAGAGAGCCAGAACGGCATGTTCATAGCTATGCCCAGCAGAAAGACTCCCGACGGGGAATTCAAGGATATTGCCCATCCTATCAATGCTGCCACACGAGAAAAAATCCAGAAAGCTATTCTGGACAAATATATCGCAACGACAACTGCAGAGGAGACAACGGCTTCTTCCGAAGGACCGGCGGATCAGACGGACGGATCAACTGAATCATCTGAGGAATGATTTATATAAAAGGGGCACTTTGAACAGAAGTGTCTTTTTTTATTTTTTACTATTATAAAGTTGAAATACAAAATCAAAAGTGTGATAATATATGCGGATCTGAAAGGAATCGCATGTATGGAGAGTATTACTGCGCTTATCCTCGCGGCAGGCGAGGGAAAGAGGATGAAATCGGATAAAGCCAAGGTGCTGCATCAGGTCTGCGGAAAGCCCATGATCGAATGGGTATATGAGGCTGCCCGCGATGCAGGAGTTGGGAAATGTGTCATCATCGTCGGCCATAAGGCCGAACAGGTGATGGAACATATGGGAGACAGAGCCGAGTACGTGATGCAGGAACAGCGCCTTGGGACGGGACATGCTGTGCAGCAGGCCAGGAGCTATATGGAGGATGAAGGGTACATACTCATCCTTTACGGCGATACTCCTCTTATCACCTCGGAGACGATAAAAAAGGCAATGGACTGTATGCTGGACGAAAAGCTGGATGCGGTGGTCATCTCCGCAGATGTGGAGGACCCTTCCGGATACGGCCGAATCGTCAGGAATCCGGACGGCAGTTTTAAGCGGATCGTCGAGCACCGGGACGCAAGCCCTGCCGAAAGGGAAATAAAGGAAATAAATTCAGGGATGTACATCTTCAAAGCAAGGGAACTGGCTGATG
>DAOSCC010000156.1:0-5764 GCA_035361135.1 Clostridiales bacterium
TTTCCCCCCTATCGTCCGCCCAAGCTTCTGATTATTGTCGACATGATTTCTTCCTGGGTAGCTTCGCTCGTTTTCATCTCACCCACGACACGCCCTTCGTTGATTATATACAGGCGGTCGGTGATACCCAGTATCTCAGGCAGTTCGGAAGATATCATGATTATGCATTTCCCTGCATCAGCCAACTGCAGGATTATCTTGTATATCTCATATTTTGCGCCGACATCGATGCCTCGTGTCGGCTCGTCAAGTATCAGCACATCAGGTGCGGCAAATATCCACTTGCTCAGCACGACCTTCTGCTGGTTGCCTCCGGAAAGGTTGCCCACTTTCTGGAACACGCTTGTCGATTTGATAGCGAACCGTTCCCTGTAATCCTTGCCTATCAGGATCTCTTCATCCTCGTTTATGACGAAGTTGCTCGTCAACGCTTTCAGGTTCGCCAGCGTGATGTTCCTTTTGATGTCCTGTATGTGTATAAGCCCTGCCGTCTTCCTGTCTTCGGTGACATAGGCTATGCCGTTTGCTATTGCCTGGCTGATGTTGTTCAGCGTTATTTCCTTTCCATCCTTGATCAGCTTACCGCTTATCTTTTTGCCGTAAGCCCTGCCGAACACACTCATCGCAAGTTCGGTCCTCCCTGCTCCCATAAGGCCGGCAAGACCGACTATCTCACCTTTCCTGACATAGATGTTCACATGGTCTATTACGACCCTCTCTTCATTCATGGGATCATAAACGACCCAGTCTTTTATTTCGAACCCTACCTCACCTATATTGGGAGTACGCTTTGGAAAGCGGTCAGTAAGTTCGCGCCCGACCATTCCCTTGATTATCCTGCTTTCACTGACATGCACGGAGTTGTCAAGAGACTCGATGGTCTTCCCGTCCCTGAGGACGGTTATGCTGTGCGCGATCTTTATTACCTCGTGCAGCTTGTGCGATATCATTATGCAAGTCAGCCCATGTTCCCTGTTCAGCGTCTGCAAAAGTTCGAGAAGATGGTCGGAATCATCGTCGTTCAGGGCCGCCGTCGGTTCATCCAGTATAAGGAGTTCGCAGTTTTTGCCAAGCGCCTTGGCTATCTCGACAAGCTGCTGCTTACCGACGCCTATGTTTTTCACCAGTGTCGTGTGCTTTTCATTCAGCCCGACCCTCTTCATCAGTTCGGCAGCTTTCCTGTTGGTCTCATCCCAGTTGATCATTCCGTGCCGGGCTCTTTCATTCCCAAGGAATATGTTCTCTGCGATGGTCATGAACGGGTTGAGCGCAAGCTCCTGGTGTATTATCGCTATGCCCGCCGCTTCGCTGTCACGTATATTCCTGAATCTGCACTCGGCACCCTTGAATATGATCTCACCTGAGTATGTACCATAGGGATATATCCCACTGAGGACGTTCATCAGCGTGGATTTGCCGGCTCCGTTCTCTCCGACCAGTGCATGTATCTCGCCTTTCCTGACCTGGAAGGTGACATTGGAAAGAGCGACGACCCCGGGAAACTCTTTGGTGATGTTTTTCATTTCAAGGATATATTCCGACATTTTCCGCTCCTCTTCAACGATAGATTAAGCATTTTCCCTTTTTATTAAAATGGCGGCAGACAAGCTGCCGCCAGCCTCAGGACAGTATTACTGAGCATCCGGTATATCGGACAGCTGATAGTAGCCGCTGTCGACAAGCAGTTCTTTCCAGTTGTCTTTGTTTGCGAACTTGATCTCGCAGTTGAATGAAGGAACTTGCTTTACACCGTTGTCGTACGTTGCGTTCGTCGGAACTTCCCTGCCCTCCAGTATAGCCTCTGTCATGGCAATAACTTGGTCCGCGAGGATCCTGGTATCCTTGAAGATGGACATAGACTGTTCGCCGCGGATGATCTGGCCTACATTGATCTTGTCACAGTCCTGCCCGGTGAGGATCGGGAACGGTTTGGACGCCGTGCCGTAACCTGCGGACTTCAGCGAAGCGACGATACCCTGTGCAAGGCTGTCATTCGGCGAGAGGACAACGTCGATGTTCTCATCGGCATAATATGCAGTCAGAAGGTTATCCATCCTGTCCTGCGCACCCTTCGACTCCCAGTTCGTGATAGCTATCTGGTCCGGGAACTTGGTCTGACCTGACTTGACAACGAGGATTCCATCGTCTATGTACGGCTGCAGGACATCCATAGCTCCCTTGTTGAACAGGTATGCATTGTTGTCGCCCGGGTCACCGCCAAAGCATTCCATAGTGAAGGGACCTTTCTCGCCTTTGTCAAGGCCGAGAGCCTGTACGATGAACTCACCCTGCATCTTGCCGACGCCATAGTTGTCGAATGTTGCATAGTAGTCAACGTTTTCAGTGTTGGTTATCAGCCTGTCATAAGCAATTACGGGAATGTTCTTTTTCTTTGCCTGCTCAAGGACTCCGCCCAGTGCGCCGCCGTCGATCGAAGCAATGACCAGCACGTCGCATCCCATGGTTATCTGGTTTTCGATCTGGCTGTTCTGGGTCTCCTGTTTGTTGTCGGCATACTGGAGGTCGACCCTGTAGCCTTTAGCCTCCAGGGCTTTCTTGACATTGGCGCCGTCTTCATTCCATCTCTGGAGCGATTTCGTAGGCATTGTGACTCCCACGAGCTTTCCTTTGCCTGATGTAGCCTGACCGCAGCCCGTCACTACAACCACCAGCATTGCAAGCACCAGTAGCAGTACGATTGACCTTTTCGCCATAACCATTCCTCCCATATATAATATTCAAGTAAATTCTATAATTAGATATGGCAGTCCTGAATAGAGATAATTATCCAATGATGGTAATTTATTATCTGGCAAAAATTAACCGGCTTTCATATCTGGAATTTTTTAATGTTAAAAAATCACAGGCATGAAAGCCGGTAAAACAGCGGATCGTGGCGTTTATGTACTGTAACTTGCAAGCCGAGTAATGTATGGCAACGGGATCTGCCGTTGCCCCTGCATATTTTATGCTGTTATAGCACAGCGGTGCTGTACGTTTCCGCCGTCCTATTTTACCCCGGCAGGTAACACATGATTCCGGCGGTTCATATATTAGCCGTAGGCAAATCATTTATTGCTGGTATTAAAGCAGACAGCATCACCATCGAGGAAGGGATACACAATGGGGCTGACAAGTCAATCGACCGGTTTTGGTGCCCTGAAGGAAATGCCCGAGCTGCATGTCGACTCTCCCGACGACACTGTAATAGCCCTTGCAGGAAATCCCAATACCGGAAAAAGCACAGTATTCAACAGCCTTACAGGGCTCAAGCAGCATACGGGGAACTGGCCCGGGAAAACTGTTGTCAATGCACAGGGAAAGTACAGGCATAATGGGAGGAACTGCTGTCTGATCGATCTGCCCGGTACATATTCATTGCTCGCCAACTCGGCAGAGGAAGAAGCGGCCAGGGATTTCATCTGCTTCGCGGATCCTGATGTGACCGTAGTCGTGACGGATGCGACATGCCTGGAAAGAAACCTGAACCTGGTGCTCCAGATCCTGGAGATCACAGGCAATGTAGTTGTATGCGTCAACCTGATGGATGAAGCCGGAAGAAAAAAAATCAGGATCAACCTGAAGAAGCTTTCACAGATATTGGGCGTGCCGGTCGTCGGTACCAACGCCAGAAAGAATGAAGGCCTGAGGGAACTTAAAGACGCCGTGCACCGTGTCGCCAACGGATACCAGAAAACCAGGCCTGTGAAGGTTTCATACGATGAAGCTGTCGAGAAAGCCATAGCTCTCCTGCAGCCCGCATTGGAAGAACTGGCCGCCGGCAGGATAAACAGCCGATGGGCGGCTTTGCGCATGATAGAAGGAGAAAAGGGGTTACTTGATTCTCTCTGCAAATACCTGGGTTTTGAGGATGCAAACAGTGAAGAGGCTGCCGGTTATAAAGAACTGGAACGGAAAATCGGCGAAGCCCGTGCACTTTTGGCGGAATCCGGCATCGGCACGGAAGCGGTCCGCGATGTCGTGGCTTCCGCCATCGTGAAGACTGCGGAAAAAATCAGCCGTGAAGTGGTGACCTTTGAAACCGAAAACTACAACAGGCTGGACCGCAGGATCGACTCCGTCGTGACCTCCAGGACATGGGGGATCCCGATAATGCTTGTCATGCTTGGGATCGTGTTCTGGATCACCATCAAGGGAGCGAATTACCCTTCAGAGTTGCTGGCAGACGGCCTGTTCCGGCTCCAGGGCCATCTGTCCGGCCTGTTGATGAAAGCAGGAGCGCCGGGCTGGCTGCATGACATGCTTATCCTGGGCATGTACCGAACGCTTGCCTGGGTCGTGTCAGTTATGCTGCCTCCTATGGCAATATTCTTCCCGATGTTCACGCTGCTGGAAGATCTCGGCTACCTTCCAAGAGTTGCCTTCAATCTCGACAACTTCTTCAAGAAGGCATGCGCCCATGGGAAGCAGGCACTTACAATGTGCATGGGGTTTGGCTGCAATGCCGCCGGAGTCATTGCCTGCCGTATCATCGACTCTCCCCGTGAAAGGCTGATCGCATCTGTCACTAATAACTTCGTTCCCTGCAACGGCCGGTTCCCTACATTGATCGCACTGTCCGCCATATTCATCGCGGAAGCGGCCGGAGCCTTCAGATCCGTTGCCGCAGCGGTCTCAGTACTGGCAGTCATTTTGCTGGGCGTAGTGATCACACTTCTGATATCGAAATTGCTGTCAAAAACCATCCTCAAAGGGCTGCCGTCTTCCTTCACGCTGGAACTTCCTCCATACCGGAAGCCCCAACTTGGAAAGATCCTCGTCCGGTCGCTGCTGGACAGGACACTGTTCGTCCTTGGCCGCGCCGTTATCGTGGCAGCGCCTGCCGGTATGGTCATCTGGGTGATGGCCAATGTGTCCGTGGACGGCATCAGCCTGCTGGACCACTGTGCGGGATTCCTGGATCCCTTTGGCCGTCTGATCGGGCTGGACGGCTATATCCTTATGGCTTTCATCCTGGGACTGCCCGCGAATGAGATCGTCATTCCAATAATCATCATGAGTTATATGTCATCAGGTGCAATACTGGAATTCGACAGCCTGGACGACCTTCGCCGGCTGCTTGCGGATAACGGATGGACCTGGCTGACGGCCGTCTGCACCATGCTGTTTTCACTGTGCCATTTCCCATGCGCGACGACCCTGCTGACCATCCGTAAGGAAACAGGCAGCTGGAAATGGACCGGGCTCTCATTCCTGATACCAACGATCACCGGCATCGTCATTTGCTTTACCGTGACACAGGCCGTGCGGCTCCTTGGTCTTGTATGAACATCGGCGCCCGGTTGCCGGACGCGCATCATTTTTCAGTCCGCTTCCTCATCCAGTGCCTCGATCAGGAAGCTCACGGGGCGGAAGCCGTCGTTGCACGATATCATGACCGACTTCCTGTTCTTCATCCATCCGTCGTACAAGCCTTCTGCTCCGTGGGCAAGAGCCATCACGAAGGCGGACATGCTCTCCCATGCACTATCGCACAGGCCTTCCGGCTTCCTCCATCCATTGGCGATAAAAACCTGTCCGGTTTTCATGTCGCAGGCATTCTCCAATGGGTTTTCATACTCGTCTATCAGGTCCTGATAGACTGTTCGCCTCATAACTGTAATTTTCACTTTCTTCATACGGATCACTCCCTATCCTGCACTGATACGTTCTTCTCCCAGTCATCTCTCGTAAGGCAGGTAACGTGCAGTGTGCGGATATCTCCGGTCAGCCGCCATAGGACATCCTTCCTTGTATGGTGATA
>DAOSCC010000157.1:0-5740 GCA_035361135.1 Clostridiales bacterium
CATGACGATACGGCCTGCCGTTACAAGTGTTTCCTTGTTTGCAAGCGCCACCTTCCTGCCTTTGCGTATGGCTTCAACGGTAGGCAGCAATCCGGCTATGCCTACAATTGCGACCACTACTGTGTCAACGCCGTCGATGCCCGCGGCAGCCCTGATACCGTCAGTGCCGCTAAGAACTTCTATTTTCAGGCCTTTCAGCCTGTCTTTAAGATCGGCCGCAAGAACGCCGTCTCCGACCGAAACCAGGCGGGGCATGAATTCCCTGGCCTGCTGCTCAAGCAGGTCCACATTTGAGTATGCTGTCAGAGCGCTCACCCTGATGCCAAGGTTCCTCACGACGTCAAGAGTCTGTACTCCTATGGAACCTGTTGAACCGAGCACAGCTATGTTTTGTGCCATTGCGAACTCCTTCCCGAAAGTTTGGACCTTTTTCAGAAGAAAAGGTTTATGTAAAAATATACGGCGGGAGCAGTGAAAAGTATGCTGTCTATCCTGTCCAGCACCCCTCCGTGTCCGGGCATTATATTCCCGTAATCCTTGATCCCTGCCGCTCGTTTGACTGCCGATGCCGACCAGTCGCCCAACTGCGATATTATGCCGCATATGAACCCGAGCACTGCAAACTGCATCAGCGGTACATCCATCCCGTTTCTGAAGCAGGCGCCGAAAACCGTCATTGAGATGACGCATCCGGCAACTCCGCCGATACACCCCTCAAGAGTTTTCTTTGGACTTATCTTTGGTACGATCTTTACCCTTCCGACAGCCAGACCTGTAAAGAAGGCGAACGTATCGGTCGCGCAGGCGCCGATGAGGATCAGCCAGATATACAGATATCCAGCTTCCATCTGCCTGGTGAGCGTAAAAAAGGAAAACAGGAACGGTATGTACATTATACCGAACAATGTGACCGATATATCCTTTATACTGTATTTCCCGTCTGAAAACATCAAAAAACAGAAAAGCGACACCAACAGGATAAAAGCAAAAACCGCAGCCGCAATCACGACGCCGTTTCCACTGATCACCGCACCGGAAGGAAGTATGCCCGAGAGGGCTATGTACAGCAGCGGGGCGCATGCTGCAAAACTGATTGCTTTTACAGGCATGTATCCTCCTTTTTCCAGCGCCCTGTTGAATTCATGCATCGCCATCACTGCAAGCAGGAAGACAGCTATGCCAATGGCAGTCTCCCCAAGACAGATCACTGCTGCAAGTATTGCTATCGCTACAATGGCACTAATGACCCTGGTCTTCATTCTATAACCCTCCAAAACGCCTGTTTCTGTGCTGATAATCCCTGATAGCCTGGTACAGATGCTCCTTAGAGAAATCCGGCCACAAAACGTTCGAGAACCACAGTTCCGAGTATGATGACTGCCAGAGCAGGAAATTGCTCAGCCTGTACTCGCCGCTCGGCCTTATCACAAGATCCGGATCAGGTATCCCGCTGGTATAAAGATAACTTGAAAACAGTTCTTCGTCCACGTCTTCCGGGTCAAGCCTTCCTTCTTTGGCATCCTTCGCGATGCGGGCCGCTGCCGCGGCGATCTCGCACCTGCTGCCGTAATTGAGGGCAATGATCAGATTCAGCCCGGTATTTGCGGCCGTATTTGCCACTACTCTCCTGATCTCTTTCCGGATCTCCTCCGAGAGTTTGCCCGTATCGCCTATCACCGAAATCCTGATATTCGTCCCTGCCAGCTCTTTTTCCGCATTCCGCAGGAACTCCAGCAGAAGATCCATGAGGCCGTCCACCTCTTCCTTTGGCCGGTTCCAGTTCTCCGTGGAAAAGGCATATGCCGTCAAATATTTTATTCCGATGGCATTGCATTCTTTGACCAGCCTTTTGAGCGTATTGGCTCCCTCTCTGTGCCCTGCGTTCCTGGGCAGGCCTCTTTTGGCCGCCCATCTGCCATTGCCATCCATGATTACAGCAATATGGACAGGCACATTGAGGCTGTTATCAAAGCCAGTGCTCTTGGCTTTCTTCCTGAACAACCGCATCTGTTACCTCCGGGAAATACACAAATAGCGCAAATACTGCCGTAAATAAACAAGGCTGTCTATACAGCCTTGTAAATCAGCTATTTACGTTGCACACCAAAAGCTCAACTGTTTTTTCATCCAACAGCCTTTGCCTGACTACTCTCGAATCCGCGTCGTACCCCCTGTCCCTCAGCCTTGGTGCAGCCGTGAGACGGACAGTTATCTCGTAGCCCTGAGCTTTCAGTTGTTTCATGGCATCCTCCAGCCTGAAGCCGGAGACATCCTTCATCCGGATTATACCTCCATTATCTCCTTCTCTTTGAGTTCCACCAGCTTGTCGACCTCTTCTATGTACTTGTCAGTCAGCTTCTGGATATCATTTTCCGCTACTTTCAGGTCATCTTCCGTAATCTCGCCGTTCTTTTTCTGTGTTTTGAAATCTTCCAGTGCGTCTCTCCTGACGTTGCGTATCGCGATCTTGGCATTCTCACCGATCTTTTTCACCTGTTTGGTGAGTTCTTTCCTTCTTTCTTCGGTGAGCACCGGGAAAATCAGCCTTATAACCTTTCCGTCATTGCTGGGGTTTATTCCGATGTCAGATTTCTGGATCGCTTTTTCGATATCCTTGAGTATCTTTGCATCCCAGGGCTGTATAACTATGACCCTTGCCTCCGGTACTGAAATGCTGCCCAACTGGTTGATTGGCGTGGGTACTCCGTAGTAATCCACGGTTATCTTGTCTAAAATAGCCGGATTGGCCCTGCCTGCGCGGATTCCGACCAACTCTTCCTTCAATGCGCCTATCGCCTTGACCATTTTGTTTTCGATATCCTTGTATTCTGACATATGAAACCCTCCTTTTTATGGATTATTTGGATCAGTATAATGTTGTTCCGATTTTCTCGCCTTTCATGACCCTCAGTATGTTTTCAGGGTCGCTCAGATCGAAAACGATCAGCGGCAGTTTATTATCCATGCATAAAGAGATCGCTGTCGAGTCCATTACGCCTAATCTGAGGTTAAGCGCCTCTGCGAACGATATCGATTCAAAACGGACAGCATTCGGATTCACTTTCGGGTCGGAATCATATACACCGTCCACCATGGTCGCCTTGAGAATGACATCCGCATCTATCTCGGCAGCTCTCAGCGCCGCTGTCGTATCGGTAGAGAAATAAGGGTTTCCGGTTCCGCATGCAAAAATGACTATTCTCTTTTTCTCGAGATGCCTTACAGCCTTCCTCCTTATATAGGGCTCTGCTATCTGTCTCATCTCGATGGCTGTCTGAACTCTCGTAGGAACGCCTTTTGATTCCAGTGCATCCTGCAGTGCCAGAGCATTTATAACTGTCGCCAGCATCCCCATGTGATCAGCCGTCGTTCTGTCCATGCCGACGCCGCTCCTGCTTCTCCAGAAGTTGCCGCCGCCTACCACAATCGCGATCTCGGCTCCCATTTCATAGGCCTGTCTTATCTTCTCAGCTACTTCATTCAGAACTTCCGTATCTATACCGGCCTTCCGGTCCCCCGCGAGCGCTTCCCCGCTAAGCTTAAGAAGCACCCTTTTGTATTTCAGAGCCATATGATAGTTACCCCCGCCTTTATAAATTGTTCTTCAATGAACACAAAAAATCCTGCCGACGCACTAAAAAGGGAACATATTTTGTATGCTCCCTTTTTTTCGATCTCTATCAGCCACCGATCTGCTTTGCAACTTCTTCTGCAAAGTTCTCTTGCTTCTTCTCCAACCCTTCTCCCCTTTCGAAACGGGCAAATCTTCTGATGTTGATATTTTCGCCTATCGTTGCGATCTTTTCAGCGACAAGCTGTTTTATCGTCTTATCCGGATCCTTGATCCAGGGCTGCTCGAGCAGGCAGACTTCTTTGTAGAACTTCTCCATCCTGCCTTCGACCATCTTCTCTATGACTTTGTCCGGTTTGCCTTCATTCTTTGCCTGTACTCTGAGAATGTTCATTTCTTTCTCGATAACCTCGGCAGGAACATCCTCCCTGCGCACATACTCAGGTCTTGCAGCAGCTATCTGCATAGCGATATCCTTTACCAACTGCTTGAATTCCTCATTTGCAGCGGCAAAGTCGGTTTCGATGTTTACTTCCACGAGGACGCCTATCCTGCCGTTGCCGTGTATGTAGGCATCCACGATGCCTTCTGCCGCGATCCTTCCGGCCTTTTTGGCAGCGGCGGCCAGTCCTCTTTCCCTCAATATTTCAATCGCCTTTTCCATATCGCCGTTAGCTTCAGTCAGGGCCTTTTTGCAGTCCATCATCCCTGAACCTGTTCTTTCACGGAGCTGTCTTACCATTTCAGCAGTAATCATCAGTATTCCTCCAAACACTAATATTTATATTATTAACCGCACAGGCGGCCGTTATTCCCAAACACTCCAGGTATATCCGCCCGGCTCCCTCTCAGGAACCGGGCGGCCCTTTGCCGTATTACTCAGCAGAGCTTTCAGTTGCTTCTGCTTCCGCAGCGGCTTCTCCGGAGACTTCCGCAGCAGTTTCTCCAGCAGCTTCTGCCGCCGGCTCTTCTGCGATCTCCGCTGCAGCATCAGCAGCTTCTCCGGTCATGTCAGTTCCATCCGTCTCATGGATCTTGTCTTCGCCGTCTGCTTCTCCGGTTGAGAATTGCTCACCCTGATTAGCCTCTATAACGGCATCCGCAATTTTCGACGCGATCAGCTTGACTGCCCTGATGGCATCGTCATTGCCCGGTATGACATAATCCACTTCGTCAGGATCACAGTTCGTGTCGACTATTGCCACTACCGGTATGCCGAGTTTCCTTGCTTCGAGGATAGCATTCCTTTCCTTCCTGGGGTCTACGACGAACAGCGCTCCAGGCAGCTTCTTCATGTCCTTTATGCCGCCGAGGTATTTCTCGAGCTTTTCCATCTCACCGCGCAGCTTGATGACTTCCTTCTTCGGAAGAACGTCAAACAGGCCGTTCTGCTCCATGGCTTCAAGCTGTTTGAGCCTTTCGATCCTCTGCTGGATCGTCCTGAAGTTGGTGAGCATACCGCCGAGCCATCTGGCGTTCACATAGAACTGTCCGCATCTCAGGGCTTCATCCCTGATAGAATCCTGGGCCTGTTTCTTCGTACCCACGAAAAGGATGCTGTCACCGTTCATGATGACTTCTCTTACAAAGAAATAGGCTTCTTCGATTTTCTTGACGGTTTTCTGAAGATCGATGATGTAGATGCCGTTCCTCTCAGTGAAGATGTATTCGGCCATCTTGGGGTTCCATCTCCTGGTCTGGTGTCCGAAGTGGACTCCTGCTTCCAGGAGCTGTTTCCTTGAAATAACTGACATATATAACCTCCTTAAGTTTTTGCCACCACAGCCGTCATCCGCCCAGAACACCGGAAACGGCACTTTTCTGCGCGTCCTGCCGTGTGTGTGATTTTTTTCTTTGATAGTATAACACACAGTTAATGAATTATCAATCAAAAAATTGGGTGAAAACGCACAGCAGGATGATACCCTTCATCATCAGTTCCAAATCAAATAAAAACTGACCTGCAGCCGGGCTGCGGGCGGCCGGTCAGCCATTTGGGCTGCTTCATAAACAACTGTTGGCAGGCTTACCTGCTCCGATCGCAATTCTGATAGTCATCGGGACTCATGTGAAGCCGGGAGATTGGCCGTTCATGCATTTGGGTTGCTTCGTGAACAGCTACTGGCCGGCTCATTTGCTCCAATGAGGGCGCAGGTCACTCGCCGTCCG
>DAOSCC010000158.1:0-5730 GCA_035361135.1 Clostridiales bacterium
CGTATCGCCGAATTCACTGTAAAGCCTAGAAAGGTACCAGCATCCTATATTGATATTGATCTCGGGATCGAACAGCATATCTACCGTGAAATCCTTAAGTCCGATCTTTTCAGCGCTCCACTTTCCTGTCCCCTCGGTTATCTGCATCAGGCCCCTTGCGTTTTTGCGTGAAACGGCGGTATGCCTGAAACTGCTCTCCGCTTTTATCACTGCGAGTACAAGGTACGGGTCAAGATTATAGCGCTCGGAATACTTCCGGATAAGATCGTGGTATTTCAGCGGATAAAGAACTCTGGCCGCATCATCGGCAAACAGGAAGGTCGCAATAAGCAAAACGGCGATTACTGCGGCAATTATCAGCTTTGTTCTGCTTTTACCTGCCAAATGAACACACCTCTCGATCCACGTTTACTGCTGCCATTTCTGCTTTTTTGACAAAAACAGTCTGACCACCGTCTGTTCCAATTCTTCGATACTGTCACCGTTCCTTATCACTTCATCAGCCAGCTCCAGGTATTCGTCTTCGCTCATCTGCGAATCTATCCTGGCTGCTACTTCGTCATAAGTATATCCGCTTCTTTCCATCGCCCGCCTGATCCTGGTCTCCCTGTCCGCAACAACGACCCATATCTCATCCGCCAGATCGATAAACCCTTTCTCTATAGGTATTGGTGCGTCGATCACGATGGTATCCCATTTTCCTGTGTTCTTTAATACCTCCACGGTATCGTATATCTTTTCCGCTATATGTTTATGGGTGATGGCGTTGAGCATTTTCAGTTTTTCCTCGTCTGAAAACGCGGCATGTGCCAGCTTCTTCCTGTCGATTTCCCCATCATCACCCACTATTTCTTCGCCAAAATAACCTACAAGTTCATCAAAAGCTTTTCCTCCTGCAGATGTTACGCTTTTCGCCAGTACATCGGCATCGATAACTGCGGCGCCAAGGTCTTTCAATATCCTTGCCACCGAGCTTTTTCCGCTGCCGATGCCGCCGGTTACCCCGATTATTTTCAACATTACCATCCTTTCCAGCCATTGTTCTGTTCTATTTTGTCTCATACCAGCTGGATCCTGTCCTGACCTCAGCAACTAAGGGCACTTCAAGCCTTACCGCGTTTTCCATGCAGTCCTTCAGTATTTTTTCCACCTCCTCTTTCTCATCAATGCTTGTTTCGACGATCAGTTCGTCATGTACCTGGAGTATGAGCGCCGATATCATTTTACGTGCACGAAGTTTCTTATATACATTGACCATCGCTATTTTGATGATGTCGGCGGCAGTCCCCTGGATCGGCATGTTCATTGCGACCCGCTCGCCGAAAGACCGGGTATTGAAATTGGACGATTTCAATTCCGGAAGATATCTCCTCCTGCCCAAAATAGTCTCCACATAGCCGTGCTGCCTGCCATATTCCACTACATCGTGCATGTAGGCTTTGACGCCTGGATATCTGTCCAGATAGTCATCGATGTATTTCCTCGCCTGCTTCCTGGTGATGCCCAGATCCCGTGAAAGGCTGAAATCTCCTATCCCATACACTATACCGAAATTGACGGCTTTGGCCCGTGTACGCATCAGCGGTGTGACCTGCTCCTTCGGCACCCTGAAAACACCTGCTGCGGTTGCGGTGTGAATATCTTCATTATTTCGGAATGCTGTCCTCATATTTTCATCTGCCGCTATATGAGCCAGCACCCTCAGTTCTATCTGTGAATAGTCAGCATCAGTCAGCAGGAAATTTTCATTTTCCGGTACGAACACCTTCCTTATTTCCCTGCCCATCTCCAGCCTGACAGGTATATTCTGCAGATTCGGTTCCGTGCTGCTGATCCTTCCTGTTGCAGTGACCGTCTGGTTGAAACTTGAGTGTATGCGCCCCGTCGCAGGGTTGATCATATTGAGCAGCCCGTCTGCATACGTGGTTTTAAGCTTGATGAGCTGCCTGTACTCAAGTATCCTGGAAACGATCTCATGCTCGTCTGCCAGTTGGTCGAGCACTTCCGCATCTGTCGAGTAACCCGTCTTGGTCTTTTTTATCACCGGAAGCCCAAGTTTTTCGAAAAGTATCGCGCCAAGCTGTTTGGGCGAGTTGATGTTGAATGTCTCGCCGGCCAAATCATATATGTCTTTCTCTGCCGCTTCTATTTTTTCGTCCAGCCTTGCCGAGTATTCCTCAAGCTCCTTTCTGTTTACCCTGAATCCCCTGTATTCCATATCAGCCAGTACTTCTATAAGCGGCATTTCTATCTCATAGCACAGCTTTTCCTGGCCGTTTGCCTCTATCTGCGTCCTGATCGCTTCCGCAAGTTTTGCGGTGCTGCTTGCGTGCATCACGGCGACAGGAGCTACCTGCTCTGCCGGCAGCATGTGATATGGAGTAAAGTTTTTGCCTTTGCCGCAGAGATCTTCCAGGGATTCGAACGAATAGCCCAGGTAAAGCTGCGACAGGTCGGACAATGCATATGTGCTCCGGGAAGGATCCAGTATATAGGCGCCGAGCATGGTATCAAAGCACAATCCGTCAAGCTGTACTCCTTTGCGTTTAAGATACACTACGAGGTTCTTGAGGTTGTGCCCGTATTTTTTTACAGCGGGATCGGAGAACAGCTTTCCGAATACTTCAAGAAACTGTTCTTCACTGATGCCTCTTCCTACATTAACATAGGCATTCTGCCCCGCCCACGAGAAAGCTATCCCTGCCAGCCCTGTCTCGAACCGGCTGGTATGATCCAGCAGATGGCATATCGAGATCTCTTTTGCTTCCGCCATGGACGCCGCCAGGCCGGCAAGCGCAATTGGATCCTCAACCGCCGTAAACTCAGGAAGTTCGGCCTTCACCACATTTATCCTTTCTTTCGTATCAAGGCCGAATTTTTCTATCAGGCTCCTGAATCCCAGCCTGTTGAAAAGCTTGTACAGCCTGTTATCGTCAAATTCTTTCCTCTTCAGTTCATCCAATGAGCAAAGCTCCGGCATGTTCCTGTCGATGGTGGCAAGGCGTCTGCTCATGAATGCCAGGTCCCTGTTGGCCTCCAGTTTTTCACGCACGGATTTTTTGCTTACTTTATCAATATTTTCATATACTCCTTCCAGGGTCCCGTATGCCTGGATCAGTTCAAGCGCCGTTTTCTCCCCGATGCCGGGGACTCCGGGTATATTGTCGGATTTGTCGCCCATCAGGGCTTTAACGTCTATCAGTTGCGCGGGTGTGACCCCGTAGCGTTCGAACACTGCCGCCGCGTCATAGTACTCGGTTTCTGTCCTGCCGGCCCTCGTAACGGGTATTATGATCCTTGTCTTTTCAGATGCGAGCTGCAATGAATCTCTGTCGCCCGTCACTATTACGACCTGCATCTCCCTGCCTTCCGCGCATTTTGAAACAGAGCCGATTATATCGTCCGCTTCGAATCCTTCCATTTCAAGACGTTTTATATTCATCGCATCCAGTATTTCTTTCGTATATGGGACCTGCTCCGCCAGTTCGGGAGGCATCCCTTTCCTGTTCGCCTTATAGTCCGCAAATTCGCGATGTCTGAATGTCGGTGCCTTGAGGTCGAAAGCCACGCAGATATACCGTGGGTCTTCCTCCGCGAGGTATTTGTTCAGTATATTCAGGAACGCGTATATCGCGTTGGTATGAAGCCCGTCCGCCGCAGTAAGAAGCTGCGGACCCTGAAGTCCGTAAAAAGCCCTGTTGAGTATGCTGTTGCCGTCGATCAGCATCAGTTTTTCCATACGGCACCTCCATAGCCCGGATATTTCTTTTTACAATCATATGTTTTTCCACAGGTGCTGTTTTTCATCCAATATATTCTACACAAAAAAACGGCTGCCGTAAATGGCCGCCGTTTTCAGCAGACTATGACTATTTTTTGTTAATATACACATCTACCGTGATAAAGTCGGAATTGAGCCTTAGTGATTCGATGCGTCTGTCCGCATCCTCTTTTTCCTTTTTCAGTTTGTCAATTTCCTCTGCGCTGCCTTTGTCGCCCTTCTCTTCCAGATCTTTTATAGCCTGGTCGTATGAATTGGCCTGTTCTGCCAGCTTGTTCAGTTCATCTGTCCGGTCCTCAATGACGAATGCGCCGGTCTGAACATTTGCCGCTCCGAACGTATCGTTGAGCGCAGCCGTGAAATTGTCGTAATCCATTTCGGTAAAGGTCAGTACCAGTTTGAGCTGTGTCATGGAGCCCGCCTGCGAAACGTCAAATTGCGGTTTGTCCAAATAACCGCCCTGGCCGTAGCGTTGGCCCCCGCCATAAAGATCGTTTTCATCCGAATAAAGCGTACCGTTATTGTCTGTTGGCAGCGTCATGACAGTTTCCAGCGCCGCCGCGGGATCCTCCGCGTTGACGTACATCTCCGAGGTTTTATAGTTTATTGTTTGATTTTCAGCCATTACAAGACCCAGTCCATTGATGCGCTCGTCATCTTCACATGAACGGTTTGCCTCGGAAGACCTCTGAGACGCAAATAATTTGCCCGGTTCCATTGAATTCATCTCAGCTTCGGTTGTGTCCCGCATTTCTCCGGTTGCCTCGCTGAACTGGATCGGGACGGAATCTTCTGCTTCAGCCATGGCTATTCCTGCGCTGCCGTCTGCAGTGGTTTCGGCCGGGCTTTCTGCTGCGCCTGCTGCAGATGCCGTTTCTGCCGGAGCGCTGGATTTTGCCCCGAGTTTGACTGAAAGCAATCCTAATCTCACAATGCTGCCCCCAAGGAAGATAAGGAGTATGCCTGCTGCAATCGATGCAAAGGTTCTTGCAGTCCATTTCCTCTTCGGCTTATCAGCGCCTGCCGGACCGTGATTCTTCGATACTGCCGCAGTCAGTTTTTCATGGAGTTCGTCCCTGAAGCCTTCCGGAAGATCATGCAAAGGTATGCTGCTGCAGAGCTTTATTATCCTGACCATGTCATCCAGTTCTTTCCTGCACTCGGGACAGCTGCTTATGTGTTCTTCGAACAATTGCCGTTCACCGGCACTTAATTCGTCATCTGCATATGCGCTGATATTTTCCCTTACATCCGCACAGTTCATCATCTCCAACCCTCCTTTCACGTTATTTGACGTAATCGTCGATCAAAAGTTCCGTTCTTGCTGACAAAACGTTGCGAAGCGCCTGCCTTGCCCTGTTGATCCTCGATTTGACCGTACCTCCCGGGCAATCGAGGATCTTCGCTATTTCATCGTAACTCAGGCCGTTCAGGTCCCTCAGTGTAAGCACTATCCTCTGATCCTCCGGCAGGCTGTTTATCGCCGCATTCACTATGCTTCGGAGTTCCTCCCTCTCTGCAAGTTCATCGGGGAGCGGTTCTTCGCTGATCACCTGGCGCTTTATTTCACCGTCATCCATATGTATCTCTTCATCGATCGAAATCACTTTCCTGTTCTTTCTTTTTCTTATTTCATCGAGGCATACGTTTGTAGTGATCCTATAGACCCACGTGGAAAAGGACGATTGCTCCTTGAAACCGGAGATCGACCTGAATACCCTGATGAAGGCTTCCTGGGCCAGATCGGCTGCATCGTCCTGGTTGCCTGTCATTCTCAGTGCAAGGTTGTATACTTTTTTCTGATATGCTTCTATCAGCTGCTCAAAAGCTTCGACATCGCCCGCCTTGGCCTTACTGATCAAAAGCCTTTCATTTTGGTCCATAGGCTTTTGTGACCCCCTGCAGAAAATAAGTGCATATAATAAGCACCCATGTTAGATTATACATTA
>DAOSCC010000159.1:0-5725 GCA_035361135.1 Clostridiales bacterium
GTCTGACGGCGGCTTGCACCGAGAGATCCGCAGGGCATGTGACAGCTGTATCGATCCGGTTGCCGGGTCAACCGGGATTTATTCGGGAGGAAGTATTTGGGAAAAGAAAGACTTGATATACTGCTGGTTAAGAAAGGCTTGTCTGAAAGTATCGAAAAGGCCAGGAGTTCCATAATGGCCGGCCTTGTGTATGTAGACGGCGAAAAGGCCGATAAGGCAGGAGCGCAGTATCCCTCCGACGCCGAGATCGTCCTGAAGGAAAGCGAGATACCCTATGTGAGCAGAGGCGGACTGAAACTGGAAAAAGCCATCCGTTTTTTCGGCATCAATCTTGACGGAAAGACAGCCATCGATATCGGAGCGTCCACCGGCGGGTTTACAGACTGTATGCTGAAGAACGGAGCCGCAAAGGTCGTGGCGGTTGATGTGGGCTACGGCCAGCTCGCGTGGGTGCTCAGGAATGATGAAAGGGTCATAAATCTCGAACGTACGAACATACGACGGCTTAAACCCGAAGATATCGGATTTAAGGCTGATTTCGCATCTATTGACGTTTCATTCATATCGCTGAAAAAAGTGATCCCGCCGGTCAGGGAACTTCTCAAGCCCGGGACGGGCGAGATCGTCTGCCTGATAAAGCCCCAGTTCGAAGCGGAGCGGAACCAGGTGGGCAGGCACGGCGTTGTAAGGGATATAGGGGTCCACAAACAGGTTGTAAGGGATATAGTGTCATTTGCCTTAGAGACCGGATTCTTTTTCAAAGGTATTACCTATTCTCCGATAAAGGGCCCTGAAGGGAATATAGAATATCTTTGCTATTTGTCGATGAAAGACGGTTCGGCTGAAATATCGGAAATATTACCCGCCATTGATGAAGCTGTACAGTGGTCTCATATTGAATTGGGATAGCCTATTGGGTATAATGAAATAAGTTGAGCATCGCAGCGTTTCTTTCTGAAGCATGGATCCGGATGCTTGTCCGTCGGAGGTCTTGATGAAAAAGATCGGTATAATCACAAACGCAGATAAGGACAAGGATTTTGCATATACGAAGCTTCTTGCCGAAAGCATCAGAAGGCACGGAGGAAGCCCGATGATGACGGATGTGCTCTCCGAGGCGTCAAGCACAGGTGTGCCATGCGGCAGTGAGCAGGATCTGATCGATTCCTGCGATTACCTGGTGTGCCTCGGCGGCGACGGGACATTTCTGAAAGCAGCGCGGAAAATCTACAAAAAGCAGATCCCGATAATGGGCATAAACCTCGGAAATCTCGGATACCTTACAGAAGTGGACAGGAATAACATAGACAATGCAGCGGCACAGTTGATGGAAGGCAAGTTTGAAATAGAAAAAAGGATGATGCTCGAAGCTGTCGTCACACGGAAAGGAAAAGATACAATCACAGACGTGGCCCTCAATGACGTTGTCATCGCCAGGGGAGCTGTTTCGAGGATATTGCATGTGAAAGCGTACATAAACGATGTGTTCGTTGATACTTTCCCCGGTGACGGGCTCATCATTGCAAGTCCGACCGGATCGACAGCCTATTCTCTGTCTGCGGGAGGTCCGATTGCTGAACCTGATACGGATGTTATGATAGTGACTCCAATATGCCCCCATATACTTTATTCCAGGTCTTTCATCACTAAATCCGACAGTGTGGTCAAAGCGGTAGTAGCAGACGATTTCGACCACTCTGCAATGGTTTCGCTTGACGGCCGGGACGGATATGAGATATCGAACGGCGATTATGTCAGCGTAAGGAAATCCGGCCATTCGATAAACCTGATCAGGATAGGGAAAGTAAACTTCTTTAACATACTAAGAACCAAAATATATTTCAGGGGAGAGAGTCTGAAGAAAGATGAAATACAGTAGACACGCTAAAATTCTGGAATTGATAGAGAAGTATCCTATCGAGACCCAGGAAGAACTGGCAGAAAAACTGAGAGAGCATGGAATGGATGTGACCCAGGCCACCGTTTCGAGAGATATCAAGGAACTCAGGCTGATCAAGGTCATGGCTGACGACGGTTCGTACAGGTACGCATCGATCACTCGCACAGAAGGCAATATTTCCAACAAACTCCTCACAGTATTCAGCGAATCATTTGTGAGTTGTGATTATGCGAACAACATCGTTGTTGTAAAGACGCTGCCAGGTATGGCCCAGGCTGCCGCATCAGCGGTAGATGCTATGAAATGGCCTGAGATCGTAGGCTCGATCGCAGGCGACGATACCATAATGATCGTATGCCGGGCGGAAAAGATCGCTGAAGAGCTCGTCAGCAAGTTCAACAGGTTGATTTCGGTATAATGGGCCGGCCCGGGCATATTCGGGAACGATCGCGGCGAAGAGACGCCAGGAGTCAGGTTGGGGGTGAATTCTGCCAATATGCTTCTGCAACTGGATATCCACGATGTTGCGCTTATAGACGAAATAAGCATTGAACTTGGCGAAGGCCTCAATGTGCTCACAGGAGAAACAGGAGCTGGTAAATCGATAATAATAGATTCCATCAATGCAGTCCTTGGAGACAGGGTATCGAGAGAGATCATCCGGACAGGTTCCGAGAAGGCTCTGGTCGAAGCCGTATTCCGGGTCGATGCAGAGAGGATAAGAGATATTATGAACGATATGGGAATGGAACCCGAAGAAGACGGGACGCTTATATTGTCAAGGGAGATCTCGCAGTCAGGAAAGAACACCTGCAGGATAAACGGGAAAATGGTTTCGGCAACGTTTATGAAAGCGATCGGAGAGAGGCTGATCGATATACACGGACAGCATGACAACCAGTCGCTTCTTAAGACGGAGTGCCATATCGAGCTTCTTGATTCATTTGCAGGCGAAAGTCTCCGATCTGTAAAAGAAGAGTATGCGAGACTGCTTGAGCAGTACCGGGATGTACGGGCGAAGCTTAAGGCGCTTTCGGGAGATCCCGGTGAACGTGAAAGGAAGATGGATCTCCTTAAGTTCCAGGTCGACGAGATCCGGAAAGCGAGACTAAAAACGGGGGAAGACGAGGAACTGAACAAACAGAAGACACTTCTTGTCAATGCGGGGAAAATATCAGATACGCTTGCAATGGTATACGACCTTTTATCCGGGAATTCCGCCGGAAATTCCGCGCTCGACATGATGAACGTATCGCTTTCCCAACTCAGTAACATTGCGGGGCTGGATAAAAGCTACGGGGAAATGTATTCCCGGCTCCAGGATCTTATATACCAGCTTGACGATCTTGCAGGCGAAGTAAGGCAATACCGTGAAAGCGCAGAGTATGATCCTGCGATGCTTGACGAGATCGAGGAAAGGCTGGACCTGATATTCAGGCTCAAGAGGAAATACGGGAGTACTATCCCTGAAATACATGAATTTTGCCAGGAAGCCGAAAAACAGCTCGAAGAACTTGAAAAGAGCGAGGAAACCGCAAAAGCGCTGACGGAGGAACTGGCAAAGCTTGAAGAGTTGCTGTACCAGGCGGCCCTCAAGCTGAACGCTGAACGTATGAAGGCTGCTTCGCTGCTTGAGAGCAAAATCGCGCAGCAATTGGACGATCTGGAAATGAAAAAGGCACAGTTCAGGGTGGATATACAGTTCGATGCAGAAGCATCCGTCGCTTCGGGCAGAAAATTCGGCAATAACGGCCTGGATAAAGTGGAGTTCCTCATATCGCCCAACGTGGGAGAGCCTCTCAAACCACTGGCCCGCATAGCGTCCGGCGGCGAGATGTCGAGAGTGATGCTGGCAATCAAGACCATCCTCGCGGAGGTCGACAGGATCCCCGTGCTGATATTCGACGAAATAGATACGGGGATAAGCGGCAAGGCAGCCCAGAAAGTAGGCGAAAAACTGTCATACATATCCCGAAGCCACCAGGTGCTTTGCGTGACGCATCAGGCACAGATAGCATGCATAGCGGACCATAATTACCTGATCGAAAAAACAGTGGAAAAAGAAAAAACCAGGACAAAGGTAACCAGGCTCGGCGATGATGAAAAGACGAAGGAGATCGCAAGGCTGATAGGCGGCGAAACTACGGAAGCATCGCTGAAATACGCAGAAGAAATGATCAAAACCGCCAAAAAGACGAGAACGGCCTGATAAATCAAGAATAAGCAACAAAATCCGGCTTAATCGCCGGATTTTTTTCTTTTCTATTCATTTTTACCTTCTGTTCATTTAATTGTTTGAATAATTGATTTTGCAAAAGGTTAACTTACTTGCAGGAGGTTGAACAATGAAAAAATCCGCATTTATCATAAAGGTACTTTTTATTTTGTTGTCAACTGCAATCGCGGTAACCGGCATTTCTTTCATGAAGGTCATCCTGACCGTTCCCGGTGAAATGGTTTTAATAGAAGGAGAAGAATATTCATACGACATAGACAGTCTTTTCCCCATCAGCATAAAAGCTGATACCCAGGGGATCCTGAGGATAAACGGAAAAAGCGTCGAAAGGCCCTATAATCACGTTGGCATATCCAAACCTGTTTCGCTCAGTTCAGACAGAGGCGGGAGCCTGAAACTGAACCTGCGGTTTTTCGGCATCATTCCGGTAAAGACGGTAAATGTCGATGTTGTTTCAAATAAAAACCTTGTAGCCTGCGGCAATACCATAGGCGTAAAAATAAAACTGGACGGCATTCTTGTGATAGGTATATCCAGTGTGATTTCGAACGGACAGAAAATAGTTCCGGCCAGGAACACGGGCATAAAGCCGGGAAGCAAAATAATAGCCGTAAACGGCAAGGAAACGGGGAGCATCGATGATCTTGCCGATGCGATAGAACAAAGCGGCGGAAAGCCTCTGAAAATAAAGTACAAAACCGAAGATGAAGTGCAGGAGACCATGGTGACGCCGATCAGGTCGACCGAGGACGGCAAATACCACATCGGTTTATGGGTCCGCGACAGTACCGCCGGGATAGGCACGCTTACATTTTACGATGCCGATACCGGCAAATTTGGAGCTTTGGGCCATGGCATCACAGATATCGACACAGGGACGCTGATGTCGGTAAAAACAGGAGAAATACTGGAATCTGACATACTGGGCGTGAAAATGAGCAGGTCGGGCGTACCGGGCGAACTGAAGGGAGTCTTTTCTGAAGGCAGGCATCTTGGTACGATACTGGCGAATACGGAGGTAGGGATATACGGCAAACTTGACAGTGATGCAATGCAGAGGCTCAGAGGAAGAGTGTACCCGGTGGGGGTCAGGGCAAATATAAAGGAAGGCCCGGCCACAATACTGTCGAATATAGACGGGAAAAAGATAGAGGAGTATGATATAGTGATACAGAAAGTATCCAGGCAGAGCCTTAACGGCTCGAAAGGGATGATAATAAAAATAACGGATGAAAGGCTGCTGCAGACTACTGGTGGTATAGTCCAGGGGATGTCGGGAAGCCCGGTGATCCAGGACGGAAAAATCGTCGGGGCAGTAACTCATGTACTGGTGAACGATCCGACGAGAGGGTACGGGATCTTTATAGAAACCATGCTTATGAACGCGGCTTGATAACTTACAGGAAATAAATGGTAATTCACGGAAATAAAGCAATGACAACTGAAGCACAAACAAGGTTATATGTCGGCGAAACTGCTTGAAATAAAGGGTTTCAATAACAAAAAACCTGATATATATCTATAAATGAGCAAAAGCGCTAACATATAATGTAAAATTAAAGGGGACACCTTGAAAATCCGATATTTTT
>DAOSCC010000160.1:0-5635 GCA_035361135.1 Clostridiales bacterium
CAGAACTTCCCGTTGAGTTCATCAAGCTCAGGCGGAGACGTTCCTCATTACCGGAAATAGATCCGTCGGTCGCTGCGGCCATAGGCGCCACGATGACTCCGACCGTGGGCCAGCGGGACATAAACCTGCTGCCGAAGCTCAAGGAAATCAGGGAAGCGACCCTGAGAAGGATAAAGCTGACAAGGGTGGCAGCGCTGTTTGCCGTGGTAGCCCTCCTGTCGCTTGCCATATATGGTTTCCTCGTTCTCAGGCAGTATGGGGTGACGGCCGACACGATGAGCGTCCAGGAGGAAATAATCAAGTATTCATCGATAAATGAAACAAAGAACAGGCTCCGGCAGGCCAATGCTCTTCTTGCAAGCGCTGAGAGCGTGCTTGAGAAATACAATTCGGACGTTATTCCTGGCACCTGGATCTTCGACCTGATCAACACGGCAATGCCCGAATCAGTATTTGCCGTTTCATACTCGCAGACCGAGGACGGCAAGGTGAACATTTCGGGCGTCTCGAAAAATCTCACTGACCTGCCTGACTTCGTATACAACCTCAAGCAGAGCGGCAAGGTCGAAAAGGCAGTCCTGTCGGCTATAATCAGCAGGGAGGCCGAAGACGGCAGTGTCCTCGACTATAACTTCACCATTGAAATAATACCGATGAAGGCAGGTGCTGAAAATGAAGGTTAACCTTTCGAACATACGCTTCAAGCCGCAGAGAGGACTGACGACCCGCGAATTCATAATGCTGGCTCTCCTGGTGGTGGTCCTGGAAGGTTATTTCCTGATAAACTACCTCCTTGCGCCTGCCTATGACAATTATGCTTCTGCCGTCAGGGAACTTGAGGAAAGGCAGCAGGCGCTCGATGATATCAAGAGGGATTATGTGCGCAAGAGCGAGATCGAGGAAGAGATAAAGGAAAAAGAGGGGAAACTGGCCGTAATACAGGCGCAGTTGCCCCCGTATGTGTCGCAGGAGGAGGCGGTCTTCTCCCTGAAAGACTATTCGGACAGGAGCGGCCTTAATATAAAATCCATTTCTTTCATCGGCGCTGAAGAACTGCCTCTTTCCGTGGTGCCTGCCGGCGGCACGGAAGATAAAGCTCCCTTCACCGCACCCGTGCCCGTACTCGTAGAACAGCAGGTGACCATCAACTTCATGGGAGACTACCGACAGGTATATGACTTCCTTTCCAACGTGGAAACCAACTCAAGGAAAGGATCCCTGAAGTCGATCACGCTGCAGAAAAACGACGACGGCACTCTCAACGGCGTGATGACACTGTCGTTCCCGAGCTACTGGGACGAATACGAAGGCCGCAAACCCTTCGTCATGACGCCGGAATCAGAATCCGGGAAGGCAAGCCTTTTTGACGAATATATCGGGTATTCAACTTCCGGCCAGGCGCGCACAGAAGTGCTCAAGCCTGCGCCCAGGCCCGACTTTTACATAACGCTCAACAGCTATCTCAATAATTCGGCAAAGGTATTCATGATGAACTACTACAACGCAGGCTCCGAGGCCATCGAGGACAGGAACGAGACAGTGACCGCACAGATGACCCTGAACGGGGCGGACGGCAAGTATACGTTCAGCTATAAGCTCGGCGCCTACGACATCGTCGGCGATACCCCGACGGAGATAAAGGACGGGAAGATAAGGATGGAAGTGCTCGTGCAGCCGAGAAGATCGGATGAGGACAGGGTTGGCCTGGTGCTCGACATAACCAACAACACCGGCGTGCCGTTCGAAATAACGGTAAAGGGTGACGATCCATCCAATCCGAGATTCATGACCGGAAGAACGGTCGGGAACGTTATGGTGATACAGGCCAACGGATGACACGGCACAGGGACATTGGAGCAGGTGGTACGATGATCGGAAGCTTCACCAGGAAAACTGCCTGGAACAGGCTGATGAAAAAGTTAAAGGCGAAAGCGGCGCAGAGCAGTGGCTTCACGCTGATCGAAGTCATATTCGCTATCATTGTGCTTTCCATCGTTTCCATAACGTTGCTCGAGATGTTCACGGTATCGACGAAGACCAACGCGGCGGCCGGCGTACTCGACAAGGCGAGATCGCTCTGCGTGGAAGCCAGCGAGGAATTCCGGGCAAACCCGGTCTGCCCGGATCCCATGGATCCGGCTGACGATGGCGAAAGCGAATATTTGCGCGGCTTCAAAGCGTCATCAGATGTACCGGGCAAGATCACATATACGAAGTATTTTAACAGCGACTGGGAAGAAACAGGAGAAGACCGGGCCGAATATATGCTGGAAATAGTCTCCGAAGAAGCATTGGCGGATACCATACCCGCCAGTTACTATCCTGCACCGGCTGTCAGGGACCGTGCTGCCGGTTCTCCCGCATCGATAGAAGTGAGGACCAATGAAACGATCAGGCTGGCGCGCGTTGGTTTGTCAGATTGTGAACTGACTATAGATTCAAACACTTACGATATCGACACCGACGCCGACGCGATAATACTGATCGATGCCGACGTGGCTGTTGCAAAAACCGCGCTTATCCCGATACACCTGGATTGCCGGAACGTGACAGGCAACATCGAGGTCAAAGTGGCAAATGAGATCGGACAACTGGTCATAGATGGGGAAGTCTATGAAGCGATCGCAGATATATACCTCTGCGACATCCCTGAAGGGAAAAATGTCACGATAAATGTAACCAGGGGCGTTGCCACCTCGAACGAAGTCAGTACGGCAGTCCAGGAAATGGTCAGGTATAACGCCGCTATCAGCGTAAAGGAAATAGGCAGCGGACACACGATAGCTGAAAGCAGCGTTGAAACCTTTTTGGTGAAGAACCGATAACCGGGTGGATGTGAAATGAAAAAAAGGTGCTTTTTTGCTGTATTATCCGGAAAACTTCATAATGAGAAAGGCAATGCGGCGGTAATAACGCTGAGCGTTATTCTTGTGCTCACGGCGCTCGGCACCGTATCGCTGCTGGCCAGCGCCATGAATGTCAGGATGAGCGGCAAGACCCTGTCCTGGTCTGAGGAGTACTATACCCTTGATACGATGGCTGAAAAACTTGTTCAGAAGATTGAAGAAGAAGTACTCATACCGGCCGAGAAGGACGCAAGGACGTATGTGATGAACAGGCTGGACAGAGCAAAACCGGAAGATTTGTATGGACTGTTCCATGACGACAGTCTTACACCTCCTGGTGACCCATACCAAATGTATATTTCCTATGCACAGGATTATTTCAATAAGTACTATCTTGAGACATGGACATATGAGGCAGGCGGTGACAGGCACGAATACACAGTGCATGATTATGAGCAGGCCATCGTTGATGGTACATTCAACGGCAAGACCATAGAAGAGATCTCCAGAAAATATGTGAACGACGGGTCTCCTGCCGAAGACAGGGCAGCCAGGGCGTATACAGGTGACCTTTTGCAATATACGGAAGAACTTTTCGACAGAGTTTATTTCCACATGGTAGCGAAAAGGCTGGAGTATTTGCATATGCATGATGACGATTTCTCCGATGCAAAAGAAAACATTGTAATAAAGAGCATCGCCTATGACGAAAATTACGGGAGAAGAGAAGACACTGAACAAAACAGGTGTACATACAGATTCAGCAATATAAGGGATGAATCCCCCACACGGACCATCAGTGAAACCTGGGAACACATAAAGCCGGAGAGCGGAGATATCACCATTTATATACGTGCCTGGGACCCTACGAATATTCGTGACAAGTTAGTGCATGTGGCGGTCGAGGTCATCCGGCCTGCCTATGAGACCATAGAAAAGACCATATACACACCGGTCTACGGCAACCCGATATGGGCAAATGCTCTGACCGTGAGAGGCGGCATCAAAATAGGCGAGGAGGCCCCGGCGAAAGCTGTGATAAAGGGTGATGTATATGCGTCAGGTGCATCGGGCGAACCTTATGAGTCCGGGCTAACTGTTTTCAACAACACTACTGTGGATATATACGGCAATGTGTACACAGCCGGCAATGTACAGGCCGTGAGCATAAGAGAAGGGAACGGCGGGACGCTGAGAGTGCATACATCAGAGACTGGTTCGTCAGGAGTCTCGTACAACTATAAGAAAGCCATATATGGAAATGAATACCTGCATGAAAACCATTATGCGTATGATATCGACATTGAATATACAGCAGACCAGGATGCGGGGGCAGGCAGCATACCGTTTGTCTTCAAAGACTCAGTCGATCAGGGCAATGTGTACTGCGACAGCCTGCAGGTGTCCGAAGGAGTGAATGGAGCATATCTTGAGGTGAATGGCAACCTCTGGACCATGGACGACATCCAGATGGACGGGGAACAGTCGGCCATAAGCGTCGGGACGACCAGCGAAAAAGACGGCAATACTGTGGCGAAGTATACGTATATCGGTCTGAATGACGAGTCGTCGAGAGATGACCCAAACACCAGCAGTTCGGTGATAAACAATTTCCCGTTCACCTCCACAGGAGGGACAAACAGTATCATCGAGCTCAACAGCAACTTCGTCGTTCCGGGCGTGGCCTTCTACAACTTTTTCGACAGCCCAGACCCGGCTGACAGGAGAAACAAGTATTACAAGTCCGTCGAAAGCGTCACGTCCAGGACAGAAAAACCTGTGGCGATAATCAACGCCTACCTGGATTCGGCCGGCAATATCTATTACAATCAGGAAGGCGATGAGTTCGCACTGATGGCAGTTAATGAAGATGAAGTTAATATAGACGATCAGGCGAAAGCGATTATACGTTTTATAAATAGTCTTGAAGGTGGGGTTTACACCAACATCAGGACCAGACTGACGGAGCCGGCGGGTTACGTAGCCGGTGTGGCGCTGGTCGAAAAGGAAACCGGCGGTGCAATTGTGTATACACGCAGGCCGAACATTGATGAAACAGGTTCGGTGGTACTGACCAATGCGAGCGAAAACTGGCTCGCGTACAGTGAACTGACGTACAGCGAAAAACTTTTCAGGCTCCATATGGCCAAGACGAAAATGCTCGGCAGGTACGTCAGCGAATATAATTCTTCCGCCGAACCGATAAGATTCGGTGATCTTGTCGACATTGGCAGGCTGGGCAGCCTGGACAGTTCAGAAATCATTTATCGTAGCGGCAGACCTGGCAGCGAACCGCTTGACATACGCGGGACTATGGAAGGAATAGTTTACTGCACCGGCGACCTGAAAATAACGGGCAGCGGTGAATTCAGGGGAGCAATAATATGTGAAGGCGATGTCACGATAGAAGGCGACGTCACGATTAAGTATGACGAAAACGTGATACGCCGTAAACTCAAAAACAGCGCAAGGCTCAGGGAATTCTTCAGCAAAGGGCAAATGGGACAGAAACTGTTTGACATAGAGGAGTATTCGACCACCAGCGGCAAACGCGTCCAGGTGAAGCGGTACAGGATAGCCGCGTGGAAAGAGACTCCAAGGCTGAGATGACAGATATCTCAGACAGGACAAGCAGCCCGGGCATGACAGGTATCTCAAAACGACACTGAAAAACGGAAAGGTCAGAGGTAATGGAGGGAGGCCTTATGAAAAAAAGATCCAACAGAGTGACAGCTATAGTGACATTACTGATCATGATAATAACGCTTTTGGTGCCGGCGGGCGCATAC
>DAOSCC010000161.1:0-5622 GCA_035361135.1 Clostridiales bacterium
GCTCTCGAAGCTTGGGATAGAGAAGCAGTGGCTGGCCGATCTGTATGAATCCCAGGAGGTAAGCGGCTATGTCAGCCAGGAGGCGGCAGCGCTGACAGGACTGAAAGCCGGGACGCCAGTTGTCGGGGGCGGCGGTGACCAGGCAGCAGGCGCTGTCGGAAACGGCATCGTCAAACCGGGAGTAGTATCCTCGACCATCGGTACTTCAGGCGTCGTATTCGCTTATCTTGACAAGATCAGGATAGATCCCCTGGGGAGGCTCCAGACATTCTGCCATGCTGTCCCGAATACCTGGCACGTCATGGGCGTCACACAGGCAGCCGGCTTCTCGCTGAAATGGTTCAGGGACAATCTGTGCAGTGATGAAATGAGCGTTGCCGGTCTTATGGACACGGATCCATATGTACTGATGGATAAGGAAGCTGAAAAGGTGAAACCGGGAAGCAACGGCCTGATTTATCTGCCTTACCTTATCGGCGAAAGGACGCCGCATCTTGATTCGGATGCAAGAGGCGTATTCTTCGGACTTTCAACGGTACACAGGAAGAGCGATATTATCAGATCCGTCATGGAAGGCGTCGTCTTCAGTCTCAAAGACTGCCTGAGCATTATTGCGGACCTTGGCGTTGAGATAAACGAGGTGCGTGCTTCGGGCGGCGGCGGGAAGAGCAAGCTGTGGAAGCAGATGCAGGCTGATGTATTCGGCATCCCGATAACGACCACCAATTCCAGCGAGGGCCCCGCTCTTGGCGTTGCGCTGCTCGCAGGAGTAGGTACGGGCGTTTACAAGGATGTGGCCGAGGCATGCGACGTGGCTATCAAGCCTGTAGAAGTCCAGCAGCCGGACGCGGGGAACACGGAAGTGTACTCGAAGTTCTACGGCCTGTATTGCCAGCTTTACAAATCACTGAAGCAGGATTTCAAGGACCTGGCAAAGATAATGAAAAGCATTTGAGGGTTATAGATGACAAAAGGGAAGACCGGAAACAGCAAATTTCTGAAAGCTTATAACGAAACAGGCATATTGGACCTGATCCGCACGAAACAGGCTGTTTCAAGAGCGGAGCTTTCCAAGGAAACAGGATTGTCGCCCACTGCCATAGGCGTTATAGTGTCTTCGCTGATGGAAAAGGAGTATATCCACGAGATCGGGACAGGCGAGTCGAGCGGCGGGAGAAAACCTGTGCTCCTGGAACTGAAGCCGGACTCATGGTATTCGGTCGGATTGGATATAGAGGTCGACATTGTCCAGTACGTTTTGATGGACATAACCGGCCGGGTGCTGCATGAGGGCTCGGTGCCGCTGCGTGTGAACACGCCCGAGATGACAGTAATGGCCTCGGCGGCATGTGTCAGGAATATAATGCAGAAGTTCTCCATAAAAAAGGAAAGGTTACTGGGAGTGGGGATCTCAGTGCCCGGGATAGTGGACTCCAAATCCCGCAGGGTCGTATTGGCTCCGAATATCGGATGGGAAGACGCGGATCCCGCCGAAATGCTAAAGGCAAAGCTCGGGCTCCCTGTCTACATCGAAAACGAAGCAATGGCCTCCGCCATTTGCGAGAACTGGATAGGATCATGCCAGACAGCCGGCAACTTTGTCTGCCTTAACATCAAATCAGGTATAGGCGCGGGCATTTTCACCGGAGGCAGGCCTTACAGGGGGACCAACGGAAGCGCCGGCGAAGTGGGGCATATAGTCGTCGATGAAAACGGGCCCAGGTGCGGCTGCGGCAACTACGGATGCCTTGAGACGCTGGCTTCCACCAGCAGCATCATCGAAAAAGCCAGAAGGATAGTCAGGCAGGGTGTGGTTTCCAGCCTGAACGAAATAGAAAACATCGATGAGATCACACTGGAGGATATAGCCAAAGCCGCAAGGGCGGGAGACGCAGCGGCGATGAATGTGCTTGAGGAGGCGACCCGATACATCGGCATAGCATTGTCCAACCTGATCAACACGCTCAATCCGTCAATGATCGTACTGGGCAAGGATTTCACCGTATACGGCGACCTTGTATTGGGCACGCTAAGAAGCATTATAGACGCCAAGGCGCTCAGGAGGCCCGCTTCGAATGTCGAGATCGTAATATCGAAGCTGGGCGAACGGGCTTCCACGCTGGGAGCGGCGATAATCCCTCTCAAGAAGCTGTTTGGAAGATAGGCTGTTCATGCGGCGCATGAGTATGCGCGAGTCAAAATAAATCAAAATGGAGGTTAGATCATGGCTGAGTATTTTAAAGGTGTACAAAAAATCAAGTACGAAGGCAAAGGTTCCGACAACCCGCTGGCATTCAAATACTACAACCCGGATGAAGTAGTAGCGGGCAAGAGGATGGAGGACCACCTTAGGTTTGCCGTTGCATACTGGCATACTTTCCAGGCGACCGGAACAGACCCGTTCGGGCCGGTAGGCACTGCCATAAGGCCCTGGAGCCATATCTCCGATCCGATGGACCTGGCAAAGGCAAAAGTCGAAGCTTGCTTCGAATTCTGTGAAAAGCTCGGCGTTCCGTTCTTCTGTTTCCATGACAGGGACATAGCTCCTGAAGCCGACACGCTGAGAGAGACCAACAAGAGGCTCGACATCATCGTGGCTGCAATAAAGGACAGGATGAAGAACAGCACTGTAAAACTTCTGTGGGGAACCACCAATGCTTTCGGACACCCGAGGTTCACTCACGGCGCTTCGACGTCTCCCCATGCTGAAGTGTTCGCATATGCTGCTGCCCAGGTCAAAAAGGCAATGGAGATCACGAAGGAACTCGGCGGCCAGAACTACGTATTCTGGGGCGGCAGGGAAGGTTACGAGACACTGCTCAACACCGACATGAAGCTGGAGCTCGATAACATGGCACGTTTCCTCAGGATGGCAGTGGAATATGCGAAGGAGATCGGTTTCGAAGGCCAGTTCCTGATCGAGCCCAAGCCGAAGGAACCCACAAAGCACCAGTACGATTTCGATTCAGCAACAGTAATAGGCTTCCTCAAGACATACGGACTGGATCCTTACTTCAAACTGAACATAGAAGCCAACCATGCGACACTGGCACAGCATACGTTCCAGCATGAACTCTGTGTGGCTCGTATCAACAACATGCTCGGCAGCATAGACGCGAACCAGGGCGACCTGATGCTCGGCTGGGATACCGACCAGTTCCCGACGAACATTTACGATACGACACTTGCAATGCTCGAAGTCCTCAAGATGGGCGGCTTCACGAAGGGCGGCCTGAACTTCGACGCCAAAGTCAGGAGAGGCTCATTCGAACCGGAAGACATGTTCTATGCCCATATCGCAGGCATGGATGCATTCGCAAAAGGCCTGAAGGTCGCGGCAAGGATAATGGAAGACGGCAAGTTCGACAAGTTCATTGCTGACAGGTACTCTAGCTATACAACGGGTATCGGCAAGGATATAGTCGAAAACAAGGTCGGCTTCAAGGAACTCGAGCAGTATGTACTTGACCTCGGCAAAGTCAATATCAAGTCCGGCAGACAGGAAATGCTCGAAGTATGGCTCAACAGCTATATCCTTGAAGAATGACGGATGGTTTGCCCATACTGGGACAACAAGCTGTAAATGCGCATAGAAGGAATATAGATAAATATATAGAAACTGCGTATAGAGAAAGAATATAGGGACAGGCTGTTGCGGGGTTCTGCATCATTACTGCGCAATGATTCAAAACCCCGGACAGCCAATTTTTTTAGTTCTTCTGCATAGGATGATACAGGAAGGCCGTTTGCTTATGCTGGAGGACAGGATGTATTCTGCCGGCAGTGGCGGATGGAGGACAGTGAAGCCATACGACAGGGACGAGGCGGTCCGGTATGCGCATAAGTGGGCTTATGGAAGGAATCCGGCCTACTACGATTTCGAAAAATTAGGCGGGGACTGCACAAATTTCGCTTCCCAGTGCATATATGCCGGGAGCGGCGTCATGAACCATACGCCGGTCTATGGCTGGTATTACATCAACTCATATAACAGGACGGCATCCTGGACCGGCGTCAATTATCTGTATAAATTCCTCATAAATAATAAGGGATCGGGTCCTTTTGCAGAAGAAGTGGATATTGGCGGTGTCATGCCCGGAGATATAGCCCAGCTTTCTTTTTCCGACAGCAAACACTTCCAGCACTCGCCTGTCATCGTGAAAGTTTCCGATCCTCCGACCATGGAAGGCATATTAGTGGCCGCCCACACATTCGATACGGATTATTACCGGCTTTCTGACTTTGAACCGGTACATGTCAGGTTCCTGCACATAGCAGGCGTTCGGGTATGATGATATTTTCTCATTGGATCCCGCTGCAACTGGTCGTAATTTCTTTTCCTGCCAGCTTGCGCATCATGCCTTCAGGATTTTTCAGCCTTCTTTGTGCTGTTCTTCTTCGCGGGTTTTTCCGGAGGGACGTTTTCCTCTGTAATGACCTTATCCAGGTCGAGCAGCAGGATCAGCCTGTCATCGATCTTTGCAGTGCCGCTCAGGAACTTGTCCCTGACGCTTGACAGCGCTGAAGGCACAGGTTCGAACTGGCTTTCCTCGATCTTGACGATTTCGCGGACACTGTCCACGATAAGGCCTACGACAGAGTCATCAGAAGTCTTTGCGATTATTATCCTGTTGTCTTCGTTGAATTCGGGGCAAGGCTGATGGAAACGCTTCCTGAGATTGAATATGGTATGAACCTTGCCTCTCAGATTGGCCAGTCCTTCGATGTAACCGGGCGTGTTCGGGATCCTGAATATTTCGAGCATTCTTTCTATTATGCTGACTTTCTCGATTTCAAGGCCGAACTCGTCACCGTCGACCAGGAATACCACGTACTGCTTCACACCCACTTTGACCCCTCCCTGTTCCGGGTGTTATCTATGCTGTATATCGGCTGTCATGTGCGGTAACTTGCGTTTATCTTCACATAATCGTATGAAAAGTCACATGTCCAGACACGATCGGAATACACGCCTTTGTTCAGCTTTATCAGCACCTTTACTTCATCCTGCTCAAGCAGCTTCCGGGCTTCCGCCTCGTCGAAGTCGACGGCGCACCCGGCTTTGCACATGGGTATGTCTCCTATATATATATCGACATATTCGGGGTCGAATTCAGCTCCTGAATAGCCGACGGCAGTCATTATCCTGCCCCAGTTGACATCGTTGCCGAACATCATCGTTTTCACCAGGGGCGACTTTGCCACCGCGCATGCCGCTTTATACGCGTCGTCCGGGTTTTCGGCCCCTTCGACCGACACCTCGATCAGCTTTGTGGCGCCTTCCCCGTCTTTTGCGATGAGCCTTGCCAGGTAAGTGCAGACATACTCCAGGCCTTTGACGAATTTCTCGTAATCTTCTCCTTCGGTGATGATACCGGGGTTTTCCGCCATACCGTTCGCAAATATGACGACCATGTCGCACACACTGGTATCTCCGTCGACGGTGATCCTGTTGAAGGAGGATCTCACGACAGTCCTGAGCGCCTTATCGAGCAGCTTTCGGGAAATATTGGCGTCGGTAGTGATGATGCCTATCATGGTCGCCATGTTGGGGTGTATCATGCCGGAACCCTTGGCCATACCGCCAATCACCACCCGCGTATCCTGCAGTTCCAGTTCTAT
>DAOSCC010000162.1:0-5600 GCA_035361135.1 Clostridiales bacterium
GTTTTGACTATTCAAACGCATTATCCTTCATCAATGAGAACGAGATAACGATTTTGTCCCCTTTTATAAAGAATGCTCATCAAATGCTCCATAACAAGACAGGACCCGGAAGTGATTTCACCGGCTGGGTGGATCTTCCCCAAAACTACGACAAAGCTGAATTTGCCAGGATAAAGGAGGCTGCCGGGAAGATAAGATCCGATTCCGATGCACTTGTGGTGATAGGGATCGGCGGTTCTTACCTCGGTGCAAGGGCAGCGATAGAAGCACTCTCGCATACGTTCCACAACCTGCTGCCCGGAGACAGACGAGGAGCGCCGGAGATCTACTTTGTAGGCAACAGCATAAGTTCGACTTATATCGCGGAACTCTTCGAATTGCTTGAAGGCAAGGAGATATCCGTCAACGTGATATCGAAGTCCGGCACGACCACCGAGCCTGCCATTGCGTTCAGGGTCTTCAGGGAATATCTCGAAAGCAAATACGGCAAGGCAGGAGCGGCAAAAAGGATATATGCCACTACGGACAGGGCAAGAGGCGCCCTGAAGAAACTGGCTGACGAAGAGGGATACGAGAGCTTCGTGATCCCGGATGATGTCGGCGGGAGATATTCAGTGCTGACGGCTGTAGGACTTCTGCCGATAGCCGTTGCAGGCGTCGATATCGATGAGATGATGAAGGGCGCTGCTGATGCTGCAGACCTTTACAATAATGACGATGTGGCAGTGAACGGGTGCTACCAGTATGCGGCAGTAAGGAACGCGCTTTACAGGAAGGGAAAGACCATCGAGATAATGGTCAACTATGAGCCATCGATGCACTATTTTACGGAATGGTGGAAACAGCTTTACGGCGAGAGCGAAGGCAAAGACCATAAGGGCATTTTCCCTGCAGGCGTGGACTTCACCACCGATCTGCATTCAATGGGCCAGTACATCCAGGACGGCCTTCGCAGCATATTCGAAACGGTATTGAGTATCGAGAAGCCCAGAAAGAACATCACGATAAAGGAAGACAAGGACAACCTGGACGGCCTGAATTTCCTTGCCGGCAAGGATATAGACTACGTGAACAGGATGGCGATGCAGGGTACCATTCTGGCTCATAATGACGGCGGAGTGCCCAACCTCGTCGTGAATATACCTGAAATGAACAGCTACTGGTTCGGGAACCTGGTATACTTCTTTGAAAAAGCATGCGGCATCAGCGGATACCTGCTGGGTGTGAACCCGTTCGACCAGCCCGGTGTCGAAGCATACAAGAAGAACATGTTCGCACTGCTGGGCAAGCCCGGGTATGAGAAGGAGATGGAACGTCTCCGGGCGCGGCTGAAAAAGTAATCACGGATGAGGCCCGGACAGCATGGACAAGTCAGGCAGATAAGCGAGTTGCTCCTGTGGCTGAGCAAAGTTCGGCCACAGGGGCAGTTTTATTTCTGACACGATAATGGAATAGCAAAATGTCATCGGATCGTACAGATGAGTATTTCGGGACGGGACAGGAAGCGCAGCGGGACGACTCCGTTGCCGAGGCCCCTGTTCAGGTAGACCTTGATGCCGTTAACACGCTGCAGTCCTCTCCTGATGCCCATCCTGCACAGTTGGTCATCGCGCAGGATCGCAAACTCCAGGTTGAAGGGCATCCATATCTGGCCGCCGTGGAAGTGGCCGGCGAACATGTAATCCACTATTTTTCCGGGAATGCCGAGCACCAGGTCCGGGTTGTGCGTTATCGCTATTTTGGGGGCGTCCGGGATGCAGCCTTCCATGGCCCTTTCGATATCCGGATGTCCTCTTCTCAGGTCATCGAACCCGATTATATTGTATTTTCTGCCGTCTTTCTCCACTGTAACATTGCTGTTTACAAGTACTTCCACACCAAGCGCCTCTATTTCATGTATGAAGTTCCGAAGCCCTTCCGTATTTGACCCGAATGCCTTGTAATCGTGATTTCCGAGACAGATTATGGTTCTTCGCCCTTTGGCGAATGTTTGAAGATACCTGAGGAACTCCGATGCATGCACAGGCTTGTTTATATAGTCTCCTGTAATGAGAATGATATCAGGGTCCTCGGCTTTGACCGCTTTTTTGATGCGCTCCGCCGGGATCCCCGTCATGTAGACATGCAGATCCGTCAGGTGCATGATGCGAAGCCCGGTTCCTTTTTTGGAAAAATCGAGCCTTTCTATCTTCAGCCATGTTGTCTCGAACTTCATATATGCATATAACGCCGCTATCACCAATAATACTATAGCCAGAGCCATGCAGAACTCTCCCGGTACCAGCTTTTATATATAAATATACCAATTGCCGTCAAAGTCAGCAACATCCATTTTGGCTGCTATTTGACTAATACTGGTTTTAAAAATATAATAAAATTATCGGGCTGGAATCCGAAATTTATTCCGGATGGCGATCGGTATGAAAAACGAATGCTGTGACACCTGCGAAGAACTGAAGACTGATCCTGAACGTGTCAACAGGGTCCGGAACTGCATGATAAAAGACGACGAGGCTATCATGCTTTCCGAATTGTTCAAGGTGCTGGGTGATCAGACAAGGATCAAGATCATCTTTGCATTGTCCTGCTGCGAAATGTGTGTATGTGATATCGCGGAAGCGGTAAATATGACACAGTCTGCCGTATCGCACCAACTCAGGCTCATGAGGGGCATGAAGCTGGTCAAATACAGGAAGGAAGGCAAATCCGTATATTATTCACTGGATGATGATCATATACTGCAGCTTTTCAACCAGGGTATGGAGCATGTGAAACATGGATAAACAAAATTGCGTTGCTGATAATGGGGTCATGACGATCGATACTGCGACAGCGGATGGATTGATGACGGAATTTTCACTGGAGAAGATACTTTCCGTACCAAAGAAATACAGATACGAAACCCACATGCATACAAAAGAAGCAAGTGCATGTGCCGGGAGCACCGGCGCGGAAATGGTGCGGGCCTATTATCGGGCAGGCTACTCGGGACTCATAGTCACCGATCACTTCTTCAACGGAAACTCGTGCATACCTGCTCATCTGCCATGGGCGCAGCGGGTGGAGCTATTTTGCATGGGCTACGAAAATGCGCTGCGTGAAGCAGGCAAACTGGACTTCCATGTGTTTTTCGGATGGGAATACAATGACAGAGGGGCTGAATTCCTGACATACGGACTGGGCAAGGATTTCCTCCTGGCACACCCTGACATGCTGTCATGGCCGATCGAGAAGTATCTCAAAGTCGTGCGGGAAGCCGGCGGATTCGTTTCACAGGCCCATCCGTACCGGGAAGCATGGTACATAAAAGAGATCCGTGTTTTTCCCGAGCATGTGGACGCGATAGAAGTCCGCAATGCAAGCCATACGAATCCGAAGTTCGACGAGCGGGCGCTGGACCTGGCCAACGAATACGGGCTTTATCACACCGGCGGTTCCGACGCGCACTTCGCGGAGTATTTGCCCGGCGGAGGCATGGAATTCGACTGTGAGCTTTTTACCATCGGGGATTTCATACGAGCCGTTAAGGAAGGAAGGGGAAAAGTGATCCCCTGATACAAGCCCGGGCTTGTCATATGTAATACAAGGTTAGAGGAAACGTTATCCAGTTAAAAGTAAATACCGATATATAAAGCAGATATATGTATATCTTGCGGGAGTGACAGCGTGATGGCCTTGCCTCTTGTGTTTTTGATCATCTTCAGTTCGATTTGCATTATAAGTCTATATCTGGGCATCTACACACTTTATACAAATCCAAGATCTTTCACGAACCGGATCTTCCTTGCACTGACGACTGCGATGTTCATTTGGTCGTTTGGTTTTGCCATGGCCATCTCGGCGGCCGATATATCCGCATGCCTGTTCTGGAGAAGGTTCGCAGCCATCGGATGGGGGACTTTTTTCAGTATCCTGCTCCAGTTCGTGGTTTCGCTGACCGGCAGGAACCATCTGCCTGACAGGTGGTGGAAATATGTGCTGCTTTATCTTCCCGCAGCAGTATGCCTTTCCGTATTTACATATATCCCGGGGCTCAATCCGCAGCAATTCAACCTGGTACAGACTCCTTCCGGCTGGATCAACGTCCCGATCAAAAACTGCTGGGATTGGTTCTATATAGCGTATTACCTGGGTTATACCCTGACCGGCATATACTTCTTATGGAAATGGGGAAGAACGGACAGCAGCAGGAACGTGAGAAAGCAGTCCAATATAATCATCCTGGCAATCCTGGCCGCTCTTGTGCTGGGAGCTTTTACCGAGAGTGCTGCCAACAGCGTATTTTCTGTCAGGATACCTCAGATGGCCCCGATCGTCATGCTGATCCCGGTCATGGCGGTCAGTTATGCTATGCAGAAGTATGGTTTTCTTGATATAAGGAAGAACATGACGGACTCACTGCTGTTCAGCGAACAGATCAGGAAGAGAGTGGTCCATTACCTGGCGACTTCCCTTTTTGTCTCAAGTGTGCTCAATGTAGTAGGCATGTATTTTATCTACAAGGATACGAACCTGGCCCGGATCCTGGTTTTTAGCGGCGTTTTGATAGTAAGCGGCGTCATTTTCGAGGTAATCGAAAGGATCGAGAAAAACGACAGGTACAAGGATGGATCTGATACACGCGGTGCATTTCTTTATACTGATACCCGTGCTGACACTGAATTACGTAGAGTACGGCAGCATGACTGTCTGGGCCTGCACATTCATTTTTCTCATTGTTTCCATTGGCATGATAAGCAGGATCATCCAGGTCTCCATAGCTTCTTCGGTCATGCTTACACACCTGCTGGTTTTCATATTGAAACCGGAACTGGTCGTCCGGATCGATGCCTCAGACCATGTCGGCAGGATAGCCCTGAGCGCTATAGCGACAGTCCGTACTGCTTGCTGAACGTACGTGCGATATAATCGCAGTGATTTTCATGGATCTTGACTCATTTAAGAATGTGAACGATACGCTTGGACATGAAGGCGGAGATGAACTTATTATTGAAGCCGCCCGGAAGCTGACCGATACGCTGCGCAAATCCGATACGGTGTCCCGTTTCGGCGGAGATGAATTCCTGATCATGGTCAAAAACATAGCAAGCACAGAGGATGTCTATAAAATTGCCGACAAGGTGATGAATGTTTTCAGGACTCCATTTACTGTGTGCAACCAGGAGATATACATATCTGCAAGTATTGGCATAGCAGTTTATCCTTTCGACGGGAAAGATGCCGATACCCTGTTAAGGAATGCGGATATTGCCATGTACCAGGCGAAAGCCAGGGGGAAAAACCAGTATTGCCTGTGTACCGAGGATATGAAGGAGGAAGTCGTACGCAGGCACGAACTTTCCAACAGGCTGTACAGGGCAATAGACAACAACGAACTGAGCCTGCATTACCAGCCGCTGGTATCGGCGAAAACTGGCGAGATCCAGTGTATGGAGGCTTTGGTACGGTGGAACCAGCCTGATTACGGACTCATCTTACCGGGAGTCTTCATACCGCTGGCAGAGCAGAACGGCCTGATAGGCCGGATCGGCGAATGGGTGCTGAGAAATGCATGCAGGCAGACGAAAGAATGGCTTGACATGGGCTTGCCTGAAATGCAT
>DAOSCC010000163.1:0-5535 GCA_035361135.1 Clostridiales bacterium
CCTGAAGCTCCGACAGGCTGGGTAGCAGCAGTACAGTGGGCAGCTGACCAGACTGCAAAGAGACTTGGTCTCAACTACAAGCTCCTTGTTTCAGCAGATGAAAACACCCAGGCAAACCACATCGATGAATTGATCCAGCTTGGCTGCGAAACCATCGTTCTGATGCCGCACAACGATACTCTCGGTACTGCAGCACAGAAGATCAAGGACGCAGGCATTACCCTGATCAACTTCGACCGTACTCTCGGCGCAACAGAGCCTGATTACTATGTAGCAGGCGACAACTACGCAATGGGAGTCCTGGGCGCTGAATACATCGCAGAAAAACTGGGCGGCAAAGGTAAAGTAGTTATTGCCAACATCCCTGCTTACGGCGAAATATTCACACAGCGTGTTAACGGGTTCAGAGACACTATAAAGGAAAAGTATCCTGAAATCGAGATCCTCCAGGAGTATGGCGCAGAGAACGGCGCTCCTGAAACAGGCCTGCGCATCATGACGGATATACTGACCGCATATCCGAGCGGTATCGACGGCATCTACTCCACCGACGACGAGCTTTCGATCGGCCTCATCCAGGCTATAAGCGAAGCCGGCCGTATGGGCGACATCAAGGTCATCACCGGCGGCGGCGGATCACAGGCTTACTTCAAGGTTATGGAACAGTATCCTGAAATGCATATCTCTTCACAGACCTACGATCCTTACATGATGATCACGGCTGTTGAGATTGCAGCAGGCCTCCAGGAAGGAAAAACTTATGAAAGCAAGACCATAATCCCTCCGAAGAACCTTGACCGCGCCAACTATCAGGCATGGCTTGATGAAAACCATATAACAGCTGACGCTCCGTACTAATAGTGCAGGTGTTGCGGGAACCGGGATCCGCGGAAGGACCCGGCCGGAAAAAGCTCATGTAACTGAAGGCATTATATGGGAGACGGCTTAGGCCGTCTCCTGTATAAACGTACCGCGTTAGATAAAGCATGCAAAAAGTTATTTAATGATCCAGGTCACAGTGTCGCTGTGATTTCGGAAGATACGAGGCAATAAACATGACCCGCCTCGTTATGGACGCTGCCGAGGAAAGAGAATCCTTCCGATAACGGAGATTTTCTTTGAACCAAGGTGTTATAAGTGAGGAGACCAGCATGGAAAAATTCTCGTTGCAGATGAAAGACATTGTTAAATCGTACAACGGAGTTACGGTTTTAAAAGGTGTCAGTCTCAATGTGCGGCAGGGCGAAATCCACGCACTGTTAGGCGAAAACGGGGCAGGCAAAACAACGCTGATGAATATACTTGGAGGAGTCATACCCAAGGATTCGGGAGAAATACACCTGTTCGGGGAACCGGCAAAGATCAGTTCGCCGGCCGACTCCCAGGCGCTGGGCATCGCTTTTATCCACCAGGAACTGAATGTCGTCAACGACCTCAGGGTCTATGAGAACCTGTTCCTCGGCCGAGAATTGCACAAGAAGTCCGGGATACTCGATGCAAAACGAATGTGCGAGGAAACGGCGAAAATATTCAGCAAAATGAATGTTACCATCGATCCCAGGGCAATGATGAGGGATCTCGAAACGTCGTACAAACAGATAGTAGAGATAGCAAAATCATTATTGATGGATGCAAGGCTGATCATAATGGATGAGCCGACCACATCACTGACGCAGAAAGAGATAGACAACGTCTTCAATATAATCCGTGGTCTTACGAAGGACCATGATGTCACAGTCATATTCATTTCACACAAGCTTGGGGAAGTCGTGGATTTCTGTGACAGCTATACCGTCCTGCGAAACGGGGAGAATGTCTCTTCAGGCAGCATAACCCAGCCGGACGGCTCAAAGATAAACCAGGCCGATCTGGCAAGGATGATGGTCGGAAAAGACGTACTGAACCAGCAGGTATATGAGGAACACGAAATAGGCAGGACATTGCTGGAAGTAAAAGATATGACGGTAGACAACCGTGTAAAGGGAGTAAGCTTTTCACTGAAGGAAGGAGAGATCCTTGGGATCACGGGGCTCCTTGGCGACGGGAAGGATGAAATGGTACGCGCACTGTTCGGCGACCTCCATCATACCGGAACGGTGCTCAAAGACGGAAAACAGCTGTCCATACGCCATCCGTCACATGCCAAAAAGCTCGGGATCGGCTACCTGCCGCCTAACCGTAAGGAAAATGCGATCATCAAGGACATGTCCGTCCAGGACAACATAAACATCACGGCACTGGAAAAATGCCGCCGCGGGATAAGCCTCAGCCGCAGAAAGGAAAGGGACATTGCCCGGGAGTTTATTGAAAAGCTTCGGATAAAAACAGACAGTTTGATTTGCAAGATAACAAGCTTGTCAGGCGGGAACCAGCAAAAGTGCGTCCTTTCGAAATGGCTCAATGCCAGGCCGGACGTCATGATAATGTCCAACCCTACACAGGGCGTGGACGTGGGCGCGAAGAACGAGATCTATACCGAGATCATGAAGCTTGCCAAGCAAAAAATAGGCATTATCGTAACTTCAGGCGAAGCACAGGAAATAATCAAGCTGTGCGACCGCTGTCTCGTTATGTACCATGGAGAACTGCGCGGGGAACTGAGCCGCGATCAGTTGACCGAGGAGAACATCATGATACTGTCTACGGGAGGCAGCCTGAATTAATAATCTGCAGGGGACAGCTTAAACTAAGATTTGGGGAGTAGGGAAAAATGCAGAACACAGTTTCCAAACAGAGATTCGGTTCTCTGAAAAAGGTTGTGAGCAGCAACAGCATCGTCCTGGTAGTTATCGCGATGATAATCGCCGGTACGTTTGCCGAAGGCTCTCAGTTCCTGTCGTTCCAGAACTTTATGAACATCCTGCGCAACCATGCGGTCATAGGCATAATTGCGCTGGGAATGTCGTTCGTAATCATTTCAGGCAATATCGACCTGTCTGTCGGCGCCCAGATGGTGGCAGTCGCAGCCATTACGGTTTCGTTTGTCAACAGCACCGGCAATATAGTAATGGGTTTGATCCTTGGCATCCTGGCCGGCTGCGCCATGTCCACGGTCACCGGCATCATAGTTACGAAAGGCCGTGTTCCTTCATTTATAGTGACGCTGGGCATGCAGTATATATACCGTTCATTGTGCATGTTCTACATGCAGGGCGGCGGGTTCTATCTCGATAAAACCAAGGCTCCGTTCTACACGCAGATATCAAACTACATGCTGTTCGGCAAGATACCCATGCCTGTAGTTTATTACGCGCTGATGTTCCTGCTGTTCTGGTTCATATCCAGGTACACGAAGCTTGGACGGCATATATATGCAGTCGGTTCCAACGAGAAAGCCACGAAGCTTTCAGGTATCAATACCGATAAAATAAAGATCCTGGCATTTACCCTCATGGGTCTGGCAATATCGGTGGCCGCCATAGTTGAGAGTTCAAGGATGGGCTCCATCAACTCAACTTCATCCGGTAACGCATATGAACTGAATGCGATCGCAATGACCGTCATAGGCGGCATCTCGATGGAAGGCGGTAAGGGCAAGATATCCGGGGCTCTCTGGGGCATGCTGATCCTTGGAATTATCAACAACATGATCACATTGCTCGGCGTGAACGTATACCTGATAAACGCATTCAAGGGCGTGATCATCATCGCTGCCGTGCTCCTTCAGAGGAAAGACAGGGAACTCTGATCATAAAGAAACGACAGATATCCTCCGCTTATACGGGCGGCGGATATCTGTTTGCGTTTCATTCGTAAACCAGTTCGCATCTCATACGCAAGCCAAAGAGTTAATCCTGACTGTAGCCAAATTATCGTCGGGCTGTATGCCGGATGATAATTTGGAAAATATAAAAAATAAAACAACAGGAGGGTTATATATGAAGATAGGAATCGACAGTTATTGTTTTCACAGGCTTTTCGGCGAAGTGTACGATTTTCAGGAGAAGCCCGAAAGGTTCTGGACCGTTGAAGAGTTCCTGGAATTTGCAAAAAAACTCGATGTAGACGGCGTATCGCTTGAAACCTGTTTCCTGCCCAGCCTTGATGACGGCTATCTGAAAGAGCTTGGCGCAAAGATAAAGGAATACGGTTTCGACACAGTATTTGCGTGGGGCCATCCGAACGGCCTCGAACGCGGACTGAACCCGGCAGCGTTCGAAGAAATGAAATCGCTCATACCAAAGACACGTCTTCTCAACACCGACGTAATGCGCATTACCGGGTCCGCATTCGACTGGCGGCATGAAAACCACCGCGACCACATCGAAAGGCTCGTACCCATGTACAAGGAAGCGGTAAAAATTGCTGAAGCCAATGGTGTCAAGATTGCAGCGGAGAACCACATCGATTTTACGTCAGATGAAATGCTTGAAATCATCGAGAGAGTGGATTCCCCCAATTTCGGCATAAACTTTGACACGGGCAATTTCCTGCGTTTGCTGGACGATCCGGTTGCCGGAATGGAGAAACTCGCTCCCTATGTATTCTCAACCCACATTAAAGACCTGAAAATACACCCGACGGCAAAACCCACCGATTGGTACTTCTTCTGCGGCGTGCCCGTAGGATTCGGAATGGTCGACAACCTGAAGCTGGCCGAACTGCTCCACAAGGCAGGCTATAAAGGCTTCCTCGCAGTGGAGATCGACGCACCGGCTCCGGAATGGCTGGGCATGGAGGAAGAGGCTGTCGCAGTCAGCGTTAAGAACCTGAAGAAGATCGCTGCTCATTTCAAATAAACTGCGGCAGCATGACGACAAACAGCTGACAGGATGCACACTGTCGGGAGATCCGCAATTTCAGCGGAGATCCGTGTTGTTTCGGGAGGATGCATCCTGCCGGACAGTTTAGGATTTGGAAAGCGAAAGGAGGCTTAACATGGGAAAGAAGAAGATAAACATCGCCATGATAGGCGGCGGCTTCATGGGTAAGGCGCACAGCAATGCATGGCGCAGAGTGAATGAATTTTTCGACGCGGAATTCGAGCCTGTGCTGAAAGTCATAGCAGGCAACAGGACAAGGCTTGAAGATTTCGCAGAAAGATGGGGGTATGAAGAGGTCACCTACGACTGGCGTACCGTTGTGGAGCGCGATGACATCGATGTAATCGACATCGGGACTCCCACTTATGAACATAAGGAAATGGCAATTGCCGCAGCCAGGGCAGGCAAGCACATAGTATGCGAAAAGCCATTCACGCTGACGTACGCTGATGCTAAAGAAATGGTAGACGCAGTCGAGAAAGCCGGCGTTGTTCATTATCTGAACCACAACTACCGCAGGGCTCCTGCTGTTGCATATGCCAAGCAATTGATCGAAGAAGGCAGGCTCGGTACGATCTATCACTGGCGCGGGGCTTACCTGCAGGACTGGATCGCCGATCCCAGCTTCCCGCTGTCATGGCAGCTGCAGAAGGAAAAAGCGGGCGGCGGGCCGCTGTTTGACCTGTCATCGCACGCAATCGACCTTGCAAGGTATTTAATAGGAGAGCCCGAGGCTGTAACGGCAGTGAACAAAACGTTCATTAAAAAACGT
>DAOSCC010000164.1:0-5517 GCA_035361135.1 Clostridiales bacterium
ATCGATGGAGCTTAAAGCAATTGAATATGCCTTAAGACGGGATGTCTGTGGATAACATCAAGCCCTGCCGGTACCTGGCCAGGGCTTTGTTTGTTTGGCAGAGGATACCTGTTTTCCGGCTTTGAGGGGATCAATGATCCACAGCGTCAGGATTTGCACCGCGGTATAATCCACAGCCCGGGAAAGCCTGAAAAGCAGTTATGCACATAGTTATCCACATTATCCACATGGAGATATTCACAAAACACCTGTTTTGTGAATATCCGGCCGGGGATGTTGATAATCTGTGAAATGACGCGTTTGAGCATACTTACCGTGAGGTATATATAAATGTAAATATACCAATAATTTTGGAAGGAATTATGATAATCATTGTTGAATAAAAAATATATGGCGGTCTGATAACTGACAAATACCGATTATGAAAGGAGCAGTGACTATGAATCTGAAGATCACGGGAAAGAACTTCGAGGTAACAGATGCTCTGAAGGAAAAAGTAAATAAAAAGCTCGGAAAGCTGGACAAGTTCTTCAAACCTGACACTGAAGCACAGGTTACGATGAGTGTACAGAGAAACAGGCACATACTTGAAGTTACGATAGTTACCGGCGGGATCACTCTGCGTGCAGAAGTGACCGGAGACGATATGTATTCGTGCATAGACAAGGCACAGGACATCCTCGAAAGGCAGATCAGGAAACACAAGACCAGGCTTGCAAAGAGGCTGCACGAAGAAGTGCTGGACCAGCCCGGCGCATTCCGCCCGGACATTGATGATGTGGAGGAAGAGAAGGAATTCAGGGTCGTGCGTACGAAAAGGTTCGCCGTAAAGCCGATGCCCTTGGATGAAGCCATATTGCAGATGAACCTGCTCGAGCATGAGTTCTTCGTGTTCTCCAACGCGGAAACCAACCAGGTCAATGTCGTCTACAAGCGCAAGGACGGGAATTACGGCCTGATCGAGCCAGAATTCGACTGATGTCGGGACGGCCCGGGGAGCCGGGACAGTTTCGTCCACATGCCGGCATCCGTATGGTTCGGCTGGAGTGTATAAAGTATAAATGATGCAGTGACCGACAACGGGTAAACCGGATAAAATAGTGACGCCGCGGCGTCACTATTAGTTTTCGCAGGCCAGGCCGACTGCCTGGACGGCGGGACAGGCCTGGACCCGGTTGACGGATCGGGGATGTGCGATTTATTGATAAGGAGTGTTCGGTTTGATATACGATCTGATAGTAATAGGGGGCGGACCGGCGGGCTACCATGCCGCGGAACTTGCGGGAAAATCGGGACTGAATACGCTGCTGGCTGAGAAAAGGCATATAGGGGGAGTTTGCCTGAATGAAGGTTGCATACCTTCAAAAACTTTGCTGTACAGCGCCAAGCTTTTCTACGGCGCCGTCCACGGGGAAAAATACGGAATAACCGTTGAAAATGCCGTATTGGATCATAAAAAGGTCATTGACAGGAAAAACAAGGTCGTACGGACGCTTGCCGCCGGTGTGAAGGCCAGGCTCAGGCAAAGCAATGTGACAGTGTTCGAGGGCGCCGCCGTGATAGCCGGGATGAGGGCCGGAGCTGACGGTGAAACGGTTTTTGATGTAAAAGCAGGCGATGACATGTATACCGGCCGCCGCATCCTGATCGCGACGGGATCGGTACCTGTGCTGCCTGGGATACCCGGTATAAAGGATGGGCTGGATTCCGGCCGGGTAATGACGAACAGGGAGATATTCGACCTGAAAGAGGTGCCGGATTCGCTTGCGGTAATAGGCGGAGGCATCGTCGGCCTTGAGATGGCTTCATATTTCAGCGCTGCCGGCAGCCATGTCATGGTGCTGGAAATGCTGGATCACATTGCAGGCTCTGTCGACAGGGAAATTTCTGATATACTGCAGAGGAATCTTTCAAAAAGGGGCGTCGAATTCCTGCTGAACTGCAGGGCAACGGGAATCAATGACGGCGGAGTGGTCTATACATCAGAGCCTGACGGCGGCGAGCCAAAATTCGTGAAAGCGGATAAGGTGCTCGTGAGTATCGGAAGGAGGCCGGCGACTGAAGGCCTTGGGCTTGAGAACATAGGCGTTGCCGTGGAGAAAGGCCGGATCATCACCGACCTGCATGGAAGGACAAATGTCCCTGGTGTATATGCGGCAGGGGATGTAAACGGCGTTTCGATGCTTGCACATACGGCTTACCGGGAGGCAGAGGCCTGTATCAACGACATGCTGGGAATAGATGATGAGGTCAGGTATGATGCAATACCTTCAGTCATTTATACCGATCCCGAGGCAGCCGGCGTAGGTGAGACGGAAGCTTCGGCCGCAGAAAAGGGGTTGGATTTCGAGACGGCTAAGCTGCCTATGACCTACAGCGGAAGATATGTCGCTGAAAATGAGAGAGGAGACGGCATTTGCAAGATCCTTATCGACAGGCGGCTGGGGACCGTGATAGGCGTCCATATGATCGGGAGCTATTCGTCGGAGATCATATATGGGGCGGCCATGATGATAGAAAAAAGGATGCGGGTGGATGACCTGAAGAAAGTGGTATTCCCGCATCCGACAATATCGGAGATCATCAGGGAAGCGATAACCGAGCCTAAATAACCGGCGGACCGGAAGTGCGGCATCCCTGCACTTCCGGTCCCGGGTCAAATTTATGAGGAGTTATGCCGGCATGGTCAGGCCGGCATAATTTATTAACTTACGAGGTTAAAGCTTATCGTAACTTTGAAAAGGTCGCCGTCTATATCCACTTTGAACCTTCCGCCGCACAGCTTCGTATAGCTTTCCGCTATCGAAAGGCCAAGGCCGCTTCCTTCCGTTGTGCGCGATTTGTCGCCCCTCATGAACCGCTGCAGTATTTCATCCGCGGTGAAATCCATTTCATATCCGGCCGTATTTTTTACCGTCGCGACGGCCATGCCTTCGTTTTCCTCAAGGGCGACATATACCCTGGTACCCTGGAGCGAGTATTTCAGCGCGTTGTCGATCACGTTCTGGAAAACCCTGTAGAGTTTTTTGCCGTCAGCATTAATTTGCATTGGTTTTTCCGGCAGCCTGACCCTGAACGCAAGCCCTGATTTTTCGATCCTGTCGCCCATATCCGCCAGCGTCTGTTCTATCAGTTTCTTCAGATCCAGTTTTTCGATGTCGACCGGCATGTTGCCGCTGGTACTTTTGGCCAGGTCGAAAAGGTCTGATACCATATTGTTGAGCCTGCCTGCTTTTTCACCCAGTATTTTTACATAGTCCTTCGCTGTTTCCGGAAGACCTTCTTCTTTGGACAGCAGGTCGATGTAGCTTATGATCGAAGTCAGCGGTGTCTTGAGGTCGTGTGATACATTGGTTATGAGCGCCACTTTCATCCTCTCGGATTTCATCTGTTCTTCGAGGCTTTCATCGAAGCCCCTGTTGATATCCATGTATGTCCTGTTGTTCCCTTTTATATACCAGTAGATCATTACCATTTCCAGTACCGGCGGAATAAGCGCAGCATAGGTTTCCAGCGCGATGAACAGGAAAGTGAGGAATACGAATACAAAGCTCAGGATTATAAATATGAGCTGCCTGTAAAAAAGGGATTTCGTCAGGGGATACTTTGAAAACGCCCTGCCGTCGAACAGGCTCACAGCAAGATCATAGATACGGTAAAAGATCTTGTAAATGATACTGTGTTTTACCAGGCTGCCGGCTTTCAGCTTGCGGATGAGCGTAAGCAGGATCGTTCCGCATATTGTGGCTGCAGCGCTCGTTATGATCCCGACGAGCACCAGCACCACTATATGGTATGTGCCTAATTCTCCCGTATCGATCGGGTTTTCATCGAACGCAGGTTCAATTATCGCGTACCAGGCCAGTGCGGTTAAAAGCAATACGGCAATAAGTATTTCTGAAAATATGGAATCTGTCTTACCGGGATGCAGATCCCTGTCATGGGGCTTTCTGCCTGTCACTGCAGCCAGGTATGCCGCAAGGACCAGGAGTAATACGATTCCTGCTGCTGCAGCCATGAACATTGGCACGAAAGTCTCTCTGTCCTTCTGCCATTTTTGCTCCCATGCTCTCGAAGTTTCAGAAGGGTATGCTACGTATATGGTATTGCTTTTGTCAACAACGGCATAGTACTTCAATCTGTCGGTATATATACCGGAAGCTGTAAAGTCAGTACTTCTTCCGAATGACCATTGTCCGTTTTCCAGCGAGCAGAATGCCGGTTCGAACTGTTCAAAAAAGCTTTTATCCTGTTTACCTACGTTGGACCATTCTTTTTTTCCATCGCTTACATAATAGTAATAAGGGACATTTTCCGGCGGCACTCTTGAATAAAGAGTGTCGCTCACTTCTGCCGCTGCTTTCCTCATCCTGTTGGCAAAATCCCTGCTGTCGAAATAGTCTTCGACAAACAGGCATTCCGTATCCAGGTAACTGAAGTTCGCGAAAAGGGCCAGCACTACCAGGCCGGTTGGTATAAGCACCGCCAGGATGAATGCGATCGCCTTTGTCACCGGGCTTGTGCTAAACTTTCTCAATCTTGTAGCCAATTCCCCACACCACCTTCAAATATTTTGGCTCCTTAGGGTTGATTTCGATTTTTTCACGGATGCGCCTTATGTGGACCATGACCGTGTTTTCCACGGAGTAAGGGACGTCCTTCCAGACAGCCTCATAGATCTGCTCCGCGGAAAATACGACGCCCGGGTTCGACATCAGGAGTTCAAGTATCTTATACTCTTTTGCAGTAAGCCTGACAGGTTCGCCGTCCACGGTAAGCTGTTTCGCGTCAGTATCGAGGCAAAGCCCGCCGACCCTGAGTTGGGAAGACCTTGACCCGTTGGCTATGTCGCCGAGATGCATGTAGCGCCTCAGCTGGCTTTTTACGCGCGCGACGAGCTCCTGCGGATTGAATGGTTTTGTCACATAATCGTCCGCCCCCATCGACAGCCCGAGGATCTTGTCGCTGTCTTCGGATTTGGCGGAGATTATTATAATGGGTATGTTCCTGCTCTCGCGTATCTTCATCGTGGCAGAAAGCCCGTCAAGTTTCGGCATCATGATGTCAAGCAGGATCAGGTGTATCTGGTTTTCAGCCAGCGCTTCCAGCGCCTGCATCCCGTCATATGCGCGGATGACTTCGTAGCCTTCGCGCGTCAGGAGCTTTTCGACAGCCATGGCGATTTCCCTGTCATCGTCGACTACGAGTATCCTGGCGTTGCTTGCCCGGGTATCCCCGGAGGATATCCTTGCGTTATCCAACTGCGCATCCCCCTTCAGCCTGGATAGATTTTACGGCAGGAATCTTACGACCGGCCTCATAAAATTCTTAAAAATATCTTAACAACTCAGCGATCCGGATAAAGTGAGCGAATCAGCATTTGTCCGATGTATGCCATAACTGTATTATAATACACATTCCGGTTTTTTTGGACAAACGGGCGCTATGCCGCCCGGAACGTTATTTATGCCGGTATTGAGGGGAAAATAAAACAGGCATTTAGTGAAAATGCCCGGT
>DAOSCC010000165.1:0-5470 GCA_035361135.1 Clostridiales bacterium
GGCGGCATCGTAGTGTCGACATCCATCAAGGTAGCCGGGGACAAGTTCGACGAAGCAATAGTCAGGTACATGAGGAAGAAGCACAACATCATGGTGGGAGAACGTACGGCCGAAGAAATGAAAATCAACATTGGTACCGTATATCCCAGGGTCCAGGAAGTGTCGATGGATGTCAGGGGCCGAAACCTTATTTCAGGGCTTCCCAAGACAATAACAGTGACGTCGTCTGAAATGATGGAAGCCTTGGAAGAACCCATGCAGGCGATTATAGAAGCTGTCCTTTCGGTCCTTGAGAGGACGCCGCCGGAACTCGCCGCCGACATAAGCGACAGGGGCATAGTGCTGACGGGCGGGGGCAGCCTTGTTTATGGTTTGGACAAACTGCTGCAGGAAAAGACCGGGATAAACGTGGTCATCGCCGATGACGCGATTTCCGCAGTGGCGCTTGGTACAGGCGAAGCATTGAACAATATCGAACATATAGAAAAGAGCGCTGCAATGGAAGTAAGACAAAAGAAGTAAAAGGACACACGACATATAAGACAGACATCATGCAAAATGTAAAATGAAGCCGGTGAGATGCCGGCTTTTCTCATTCCCCTGCACAACCTCATGAAATCTCCGCGTATCTTGTACGAAGTGATTTGCTGTCATTTTTCGGTTAAGCCTGGCGGTACTTTTTCCGATAATAGTAATGAACCAACCAATATTCAAAGTATGGGACAGGCCTGCAGCAATGCACAGGCGGGCGTTCAGGAGAATTTATGGTACGTGGATTGTATACGTCAGGCTGGAGCATGCTGGCGCTCCAGAAAAGAATGGATGTCATAACGAACAATATGGCGAATGCCGACACCTATGGCTTTAAAAAGGATACAACGGTCATGGAGAGTTTTCCTGATCTTTTGACCAAAAGACTGAAGTATCAGGCTTCTTCTTCCGGAAGGCCACGCAATATCGGCACTATGGAACTTGGAAGCGACATAGGCGAGGTATACACCTACTTTTCCCAGGGCCAGCTGTCCAAAACGGACAACGAACTCGACATAGCCATCAAAGACAGCGACAGCGCATTTTTCACTGTTGCGGTGCCTGATGCCGACGGCGGCCTGGCAGCGTTTTTCACCAGGGACGGTTCTTTTGTCAGAAACAGCGACAACGTCCTTGTCACAAGCGACGGATATTATGTGCTGGGAGAAAATGGTCCCATCATGCTTCAGAGCGGTTCGTTTACCGTAGATGAAAAAGGCTATGTCATACAGGACGGAGAGATAATCGACAGACTGCTTATTACCGAGTTTACAGACACGACCGCGCTGAGGAAATACGGGAACAACCTGATACAGGCGGATGAGGATGCCCAGACTCGCGGATTTACAGGGATCATACAGCAGGGCTATGTAGAGCTGTCAAATGTCAATATCGTTCGTGAAATGGTAGACATGATAACCGTGACAAGGGCGTATGAGGCAAATGCAAGGGTGCTTCAGGCCATCGACAGCACCCTTGACAAGGCGGTCAACCAGATCGGGACAGTAAGGTAGAAAGGTGCGGTGACACTCCTCTGCGAGGAGGTATTCCTCTGTGGATGAGGAATGTCACACGTTTGAAAAGGGTGCGGTGACACTCCTATGCAAAGATGTATTCCTCTGTGGATGAGGAATGTCACACGTTTGAAAGGGGTGCGGTGACACTCCTATGCGAAGAGGCATTCCTCTATATATAAGGAATGTCATCAAAGCTGGTACTACATAAGGTCGGGAAATGGAGCACGTTGTATAGTAATACATTGTGATTCAGGAGGTTCATCAGTTATGATGAGAGCACTATGGACAGCGGCATCGGGCATGAATGCGCAGCAGATGACGGTCGATGTGATAGCCAACAATCTTGCCAATGTCAATACAACCGCATATAAAAAGCAGCGGATCGAATTCAAGGACCTGCTCTATGAAACCATGGACAGGGCGCGTGTACTGCCGGAAGGCGGCAAGCCGGTGAACCTGCAGGTCGGGCACGGCGCCATGGCGGCCGCAACTGTCAGGGATTTTGAAAAAGGCAGCCCTGAAGAAACGGGAAATCCGCTGGACTTCTATATCGACGGGGACGCATTTTTCATGGTCGAGGGCCCTTCAGGCGAGATTCTCTATACGAGGGACGGCAGTTTCAAAATAAGTATGACCGATTCAGGCAAAATGCTCGCCACTTCTGACGGGTATCCGGTGCTCGATGAAGCAGGTATGCCCATAATACTTGATTTCGACCTGTCTGCCCTGACTGTATCACAGAACGGTGAGATCAGTTATCTGGATGAGGATGGTCTGACTGTCCCCACAGGACAGTACTTCGGACTGGTTTATTTTGAAAACAGGAACGGCCTTGAAGCCGTGGGAAGGAACCTTTACAAGGCGACACCCGCAGCCGGCGATGCAATTCCGGCCGCTGAATCGACCGAGACGAGCATCCTGATGCAGAATTTCCTTGAGGCTTCAAATGTAAAGACCGTCGAAGAGATGGTCAAGCTCATCGTGGCACAGAGGGCATATGAACTTAACTCCAAGGCAATACAGTCCTCGGATGAGATGCTGCAGACCGCGAACAACCTCAGGAGGTAAGGCCCGTTACTGATCTGTTGACATGGCAGCCGCAATAAATATATTATTTATGTCAGAGGGATTCAAATGGATATAAACATGATCGACGGCATGACCATCGGGAATTTCGTCAGGAACGCGACGAACTCGGCAACCCGCGCGTCCGATGACGATTTCGCCAGGAGACTTGAGGAAGCTGCCAGGAACAACGACGACAGGGAGCTTAAAAAAGCCTGCCAGGAATTCGAGGCAATAATGCTCGACATGCTCTACAAGCAAATGAAGGCGACCATAATCAAATCAGACCTTGTGGAAGAGGATCCGGGCAGGGATATATTCGAATCGATGCTCGAAGAGGAACTGATGGAACAGGCTGCGAAAAGGGGAAGCCTCGGGCTGGCAGATACGCTGTACAAACAGTTGTCCAGGCAATACGGAACAAGCGCTTCCGCAAACACATCCAAAAACACGAAAAACAACGGGTCGTCCGGTGAAGAATAAGAAAAATGCAAACAAAAGCATACTGGCGATAATTGCAGTATTATCCCTCATATTAGTCGTTGAGGGATTTTTTATTTTGCTTGGATCCAGGGGCGATAAGGGGCCGGATACGGATGATCCTGCCGGAGGAATGCCCGGGGAGACGGCCGAAGAGCCGCCGGCCGTCGATCCGAAGGATCATGTGAAATATATGCACCGGACCGAATCAATAAATGAGCTTAAACAGGAAATCAACATCCTTGAAATAGATCCCGGGGTTCCCGGCATCAAAATAAAGCCGGCACTTTCCTACGACCTGATATACGGGTATGAACTGTTCAGCAAAATAGCTTCCAGGCACAATGCCTATGCGGCCGTCAATGGCGGCTTTTTCAGGGATTTCGGGCTGCCCTCGGGGATGGTGGTTATCGACGGACAGCTTATGTCGGCAGCAACGGGAGATTATCCTGTCCTGGTACTGCGCGACAGCAGGGCTGAATTGAAGGAGATCGACAGCGAGCTGTACATCGTGGTCAATGGATCAGACGGATATGACAAGGAAGCTGCCAAAATGATCATCGACAACATCAATTTCCCCGGCGGCGGAAAGCAGACCATCGTTTACACTCCCGTCTACGGCAGGACCAACAGGGCTGATAAAAGGAACATCACCGCAACTGTTGTGGAAGGCGTCGTTAAAGAGATAGCGGAATATGAGAAGGAAGCGCGGATACCCGGCGACGGCATGCTGATCTCATTTTTCGATGTTGCCGCATACAGGGGGAAGGAATTGCCCGTAAAGGTGGGCGACAGGGTGGAACTCGTGCATGAGCCCGATATGACGGGCAATGTGCAGGCATATGAATGCGGATGCTGGCTCGTCAGGGACGGAGTGCCGGTAGTCGGGGATTACGACCCGTGGGTCGGGGTACTGACAAACCGTGACCCGAGAACGGCTGTCGGTATCAAAGAAGACGGAACGGTCATACTGCTTACCGTCGACGGCAGGCAGCCGGGTTACAGCGCAGGATTTACCGGCCGTGAGCTTGCCGATTACCTGGTACGCTGCGGCGCCGTGGATGCGGCGATGCTGGACGGCGGGGCTTCCACCGCGATGCTGCTGGAAGGGAAGCTCGTCAACAGGCCTTCTTATAAAGGGCAGGAAAGGGAAGTAGCCGGCGCCATCCTCGTATTGCTGGAATAGGCCTGTACCGGCGATAAAAGCCTTGGGCCCCGAATTGTTCAAAATGATTACAATTGCGTAAAATAAAGCTGCTTAAAAATAGAAGAACAACTGGTCCGACGTGCTTTTCAGATCGAATTCGAAATCGGCGACACACAGTTTATCATATGAATACGCCCTGAGGAACGGGTTGTGCGGGATGTCGGCCTCGCTGATCCAGCCGAGTTTGCTGTATGCGTGCCAGGTTCCCTGCCTGACTATCATTTCCTGGATGTATGCAAGACGCCTGCCCATGTTGCACAGGTAGAGGCCGCAGCTGTACGGACGTGCCGTATACCTTGTACAGAGGCCGTCTTTGAGGAAACAGCATTCGCCTGATGCCTGCCTGGCAAGTATCAGCGGCTCCGCATTGTTGTATTCGAACAGCAGCGTTGCTTCCAGTTCCGAAATGGAGGTCCATTCGCACATTTCTTTTATGGCTTTTCTGCGGAAGGCCATGTCCGGTTTGTCAGGCAGCACCAGTATACTTCCGGCGGCCTGCCCGGTATCCGGGCCGTGTCTGCCGCCCAGTGCCCGGGGATGAAAGTCGGGTACCGCTGGTTCTGTACCCTGCGCTTCGGGATTAGGGCTGGCTGCGGCCGGATTGGCGCCCTTTGCTCCGGGACCGGTACATAATGCAGCAGGATCGAGGTCAAGTATTGCAAGATCGAGGCCAAGCACCGGTATGTTGTCGCTGCAGCATTCGCCGCAGCCTTTGCATTTCCCTGTCCTGAGATCCGGCACAGTCTGCCGGAATGCCTCCAGTTCCGCTGCCAGGTCGGCCAGCGTGGTATCGGCGTCATATCTCCTGATTTCTATTTCGTTGTTTTCGGTGATGAAAAATTCGACCATTGCCGTTCCTCCTTCCTTAAAGTATACCAGATGCGCCGTTGCCGCTCAACAAGTCCCGGGACGCCCAGCCTGGATACATGGCTGTGTAAGACCGGTCAAAATTACAGCATGAAATAACCGGAGGACCGGAACCTTTATCCAGAACCGGGGGTCTAATATCATGTACTGCCGGTTGCGGCATGACACAAAGCGGGAGTCCCGTTGAATACCCGCTGAAGTGAGTGGACTTTTCAGCAACCGGCGGATTTCTGCCGATTGATGAAAAAAATGAAAGACCAGCTAATTAAAGTCAAGAGTTTTTAAGAAAAAGCTTTATGAATTT
>DAOSCC010000166.1:0-5461 GCA_035361135.1 Clostridiales bacterium
CGGTATCCGTGAGTCACGCCGCATTTGCGGAAGAACCGTAATTACAATACAGGACGCGCTCAATGGAGCCAGGTATGCGGACTGCATAGGTGCAACCACTTATAATTTCGATTTGCCTGATCCTTTGAAACCAAGTTACGATCCCATGATGGGGGATGCAAAAAACCCCAATGCGAAGCGCAAACATATCGTTATCCGGATACCATACCGAAGCCTGCTGCCTGTGGAAGTCGACAACCTGATCGTCGCAGGCAGGTGCATCAGTGCAGAACGTGAGGTTCTCGGAGCAATCCGGGTTATGGGGCCATGTATGCAAATGGGACAGGCTGCCGGTACGGCAGCTGCCTCAGCTGTTTCTGCAGGCTGCGATTTCAGCAGGATAGATACCGATCAACTTCGGGAGACTTTATGGAAGGATGGCGTACTTAATCCTGACGAACTGCCGTTTGAATAGCCTCATATATCGTTGCTGCTCAGACGGCCTTTAACCGGGTATCGGGTCGTCTGAGCACAGCACTGCAAGGAGGACGTTTATGATCGTAGATTCATTGAAAAATGCAAAACTGTATATACCCCTGCACCCTGGCTTCAAAAAGGCTTTTGACTTTCTGGAAGCCTGCGAGGCAGACTTTCCTCCTGTCGGAAAGCATATCATAGATGGGACAAGCGTCTATGCTTCCGTACAGGAATACGATACCTCTCCTGAAGAAAACAACATCTGGGAGGCGCATCGCAAATATATCGATATCCAGTTTATAAGATCCGGTCATGAACTGATCGGTTACACCAACGCAGAGAATATCAAGGACTTCAGTTCATACAACTGCGAAAAGGATTGCATGACCGCAGCCAAAGCCGGCAATGCGGCATTTATCGATATGCTTCCCGGATATTTTGCAATATTTTATCCTAATGACGCTCATAAACCGAAATGTATAGCGGGCACGAAGACCCATGTCCAGAAAATCGTGGTGAAGGTGCTGCTTGATCAGTGACCGGGACTTCGCATCCCTTCTATGGACCAGCCCGATATGGACATCCATGTATTTGATTAAATCTCTTTGCCGCCAGATTCCATAGCGGACTTTCACCGACTGGTGCGGTCCAGCTTTGCTGGATGCGCCGCATATAAAAAAAGAGGTTGTATCAACAACCTCTCCTGTTGGGGTGAGCTAAGGGAATTGAACCCTTGACCTCCAGGGCCACAACCTGGCACTCTGACCAACTGAGCTAAGCTCACCGCATATATGCGCTTTGACAGCGACATATGCTATTGTAAAGCACGAAGCCGGTTTTGTCAAGTAACAATTAACCCGGCCGTTTCACCTGGAAGCAGCCGATATTCTCTTGACTCCAGTATCATTCCATGGCTCCAGGTATCACTCAAGGGCATCAAGTTCCCTGAGCCACTCCTCGGCCGAAACGTCGCTGGGCATGCGCCAGTCTCCCCTCGGCGAAAGGCTGATCGTACCGACCTTTGGCCCGTCAGGCAGGCAGGAGCGCTTGAACTGCTGCGAGAAGAACCTCCTGATAAATACCTTCAGCCATGTAAGTATGGTATGCGTATCATACCTGCCCTCAAAGGCATGTTCCGCAAGGTACAGTATCTTTGCGGGCGAAGCGCCGTACCGCAGCATGTGATAGATGAAAAAGTCGTGCAGTTCGTAAGGGCCGATGATATCTTCTGTCTTTTGCCTTATCTCCCCGTTTTTGTCCGGGGGCAGAAGTTCAGGCGTCACCGGTGTGTCAAGGATCTTCAGCAGCACGTCCGAAACAGCCGTATCGTCAGTGCTTTCGGCAACATACCGCACAAGATGCCTGACAAGGGTCTTCGGGATCCCGCAGTTTACGGCATACATGGACATGTGATCTCCGTTGTATGTGCACCATCCGAGAGCGAGCTCGGAAAGGTCACCTGTGCCTATTACAAGCCCGTTGATCTTGTTGGCCACGTCCATGAGTATCTGTGTGCGCTCCCTCGCCTGGACATTCTCGTAAGTGACATCGTGAATCGAGGGGTCGTGGCCGATATCTTCAAAGTGCTGCATGCATGCCTTTACGATGTTGATCTCGCGGAACTCGGCCCCAAGCGAGTTGATGAGCCGTACGGCATTGTCATGCGTGATATCGGTGGTGCCGAACCCGGGCATCGTTATCGCCAGTATATTCTTTCTTGGCAGCCGCAGCATATCGAATGCCTTTGCGGTGACCATCATCGCCAGCGTGGAATCAAGCCCGCCCGATATGCCTATAACTGCCTTTTCGATGCCGGTATGTTCAAGCCTTTTTGCAAGGCCTGCAGTCTGTATCGCAAATATCTCCCTGCACCTTTCATCCCTTCCCTGTTTGTCCGCAGGGATAAACGGGTGCGGATCCACATGCCTTGTAAGCTTCAAGTCATCATTCCTGTAAAGCGTGAAGGGTATCTTCCTGAAACTTTGCCTTGAAACGCCGTCCATATAACTGGTGTTCTTTATCCTGTTGTTCATAAGTCGCTGTATGTCGAGTTCGGTCATTATCATGTGGCTGTCGCGGCGGAACCTTTCGGATTCGCACAGCACACCGCCGTTTTCGGCGATCAGTGCATGGCCGCCGAATACTACATCGGTGGTGGACTCATGGACACCGCTCGATGCATAAACATATCCTGCGATGCATCTGCCCGACTGCATCCTGACCAGGTCCCTCCTGTATTCCGTCTTACCGATCACCTCGTTGCTGGCGGAAAGATTGAATATGACGGCAGCGCCTGCCGCAGCCAGGTAAGAACTTGGAGGGACGGGGATCCACAGATCTTCGCATATTTCGACTCCAAAGCAGGCAGCGCCGGAGTCCTGCGACACGAACAGCAGATCCGTTCCAAACGGTACCTTCCTGCCGAGCAATTCGATATGGTCGCTCTGGGCATTCCTTGCAGACGCGAACCAGCGTTCCTCGTAAAACTCGCTGTAGCCCGGTATATATGTTTTAGGGATCACGCCGAGTATCTCCCCGCCCTGGATCACAGCGGCGCAGTCGAACAGCTGGTTGTCCAGCAGCAGCGGCAGTCCGGCTATGACGACTATTTTCATGTCGCCGGTCAGCCGCGCGATCTTCTCAAGCCCGTCCAGGGCCGACCTGAGCAGCCTGTCCTGCTGGAACAGGTCCGCACATGTATAGGCAGTGATCGACAGTTCCGGGAACACGATTATTTCGACGCCCGCGTTCTCGGCCTCCCTGATCATCTCTGAAATTTTTCCGGTGTTATAGCTGCAGGCTCCCACTTTCAGTTCCGGTACCGCCGCAGCGACCCTGACAAATCCGTGTTTCATACTATCCGCTCCTGCTTCCATACCGAGTTTCCATACCTTATGCTGACTATATTATAACACTTATGAACATTATAGGATACATGCGGCCTGTTCGCATGACGAACGCCATATCGCCCAACGGTACGGGCTTTGTCATACTGAAAACGCCTGCAGCATCATCCGCAGGCGTTCAGTGCTGAAATCCGGATCAGGCCTTTCCTCCCAGCTTTTCAAGGCTTGCGATGCGCGCAAGGACCTTTTCGTACATCTCGCTGTATTTTGCCTTCTTGGCCCGTTCCTCTTCGACCACCTTCGCTGGAGCCTTGGAAACGAACCCTTCGTTGCTTAGCTTGCCGTTTACCCTCTCCAGTTCCTTCTCGAGGTTTTCCTTTTCTTTCGCTAGCCTCTCGAGCTCTTTTGCGATATCCACAAGGTCTTCCAGCGGGATGTATATTTCCGCGCCGGGCACCACTGCTGTCACGGCATCGTCAGGCACACCGGCCTTGTCGGCCTGGATAAGGATCTCCGAAGCTCCGGCAAGGCGTTCGATGAATTTCGTGCCATCCTTCAGTATCCTGCTCTCGGATTCTCCAGCGACGAATATCAGCTTTATCTTCTTTGCCGGCGGCACATTCATCTCTGCCTTTATGTTCCTGACCGCCTTTATTGCGTCCATGACGAGCTCCATATCCTTCTCATCTTCCGCAAATTCCATGCTGCTGTCGTATACAGGCCAAGCGGAGATCATGATGCTGTCGTCGTCATTGATGAGATGCCTGTATATTTCCTCGGTGACGAACGGCATATACGGGTGCAGCAGCTTCATGGCAGTGCCGAGGACATGGTTCAGCACCCACTGCGCTTCGAGCCTCGTGGGATCGTCCCTGTCGAAGAGCCTTGGCTTCACGAGCTCGATATACCAGTCGCAGAACTCCTCCCAGATGAATTCGTATATTTTCTGGAGCGCGATGCCAAGTTCGAAATTCTCAAGGTTCTCGGTAACTTCCTTCACGACGGTATTGGTCCTGCTGAGTATCCACTTGTCGGCCGTCGTTAATTTGTTCCTGTCTACCCTGCCGAAGTCCACGTTTTCATCGAAGTTCATCAGCACGAATCTCGTAGCGTTCCATATCTTGTTGGCAAAATTCCTGCCTGCCTCGACCTTCTCCGATGAGAACCTCAGGTCGTTTCCAGGAGAATTGCCCGTAGTCAGGGCGAACCTCAGCGCATCCGTACCGTACTGTTCGATGACTTCCAGCGGGTCTATGCCGTTCCCGAGGGATTTGCTCATCTTCCTGCCCTGCGCGTCCCTTACAATGCCGTGGATGAACACGTATTTGAACGGCTCTCTGCCTGTATGCTCAAGGGCCGAGAATATCATCCTCGCTACCCAGAAGAATATGATGTCATACCCGGTCACAAGTACATCCGTCGGATAGAAATACTCGAGATCCCTCGTCTTCTCCGGCCATCCCAGCGTCGAGAACGGCCACAGCGCCGAACTGAACCATGTATCCAGCGTGTCAGGATCCTGTACCAGGTTCGTGCTTCCGCATTTCGGACATCTGTCAGGCTGCTCGCGCGCAACAATCATCTCCCCGCATCCCTGGCAGTAATACGCAGGTATGCGGTGGCCCCACCAAAGCTGCCTCGATATGCACCAGTCCTGGATGTTTTCCATCCAGTTGAAATATATCTTCGAAAATCTCTCGGGAACGAATTTGACCGTCCCGTCCTTCACCACTTCTATCGCCGGCTCTGCCAGGGGTTTCATCTTTACGAACCACTGCCTTGACAGGATCGGCTCGATAACGGTGCCGCACCTGTAACATGTGCCTACATTATGCTTATGGCCTTCGATCTTCGCAAGCAGGCCGAGTTCTTTCAGATCCTCGACAATTTTCTTTCTTGCCTCGTACCTTCCCATACCTGCATACCGGCCTGCATTTTCGTTCATCACGGCCCTGTCGTCCATGACCCTTATCTGCTGCAGCCCATGTCGCAGGCCTACTTCAAAGTCGTTGGGATCGTGTGCCGGCGTTATCTTGACGACGCCTGTCCCGAACTCTTTGTCAACGTAGGAGTCCGCAATGACCGGTATCTCCCTGTCCATAAGCGGCAGTATGACCGTCTTGCCTACCAGGTCCCTGTACCTCTCATCTTCCGGGTTG
>DAOSCC010000167.1:0-5439 GCA_035361135.1 Clostridiales bacterium
TGCATATCGGTGCGGTAAACGATTACACCGGCATCGCGCAAGCGGCTAAGGGTATTATCGTGAGGATGTCCATAAGGGTTGTCTTTCCCAACAGAAATTACGGCATATTCTGGCATGACTTCTCTGAGGAAAACATATGAGGTTGATGCCTCGCTGCCGTGGTGGCCAACCTTCAGAACAGTAGAGCTTAAGTCATATCCTGCGTCAATAATGTCATGTTCGGCTTCCGTTTCTGCATCACCCGTAAACAGAAATGAAGTTTCACCATATACTATCCTGACTACTATCGATGTGTTATTCGGGTCCTCATAATCCTTTTGCGGGCCGATAAACTGCACCGTCGCACTGCCGAGAGATATTTCTTTTCCAACAGGCGGATACGTAAGCTCAAGACCTTGCTTTCTTACATATTTCAAAAAGTTCTTAAAGGCTTTACTGTCATATGAATCTACAGGACTGTAGACCGTACCGGCTGCAGCGGCGTTAAGCGCACCAGCCAGACCGCCGACATGGTCTTCATGCGCATGCGTAGCTATGATATAATCAAGGTGTGTTATTTTCTGAGCTTTCAATACTGAATAGATAAGGTTTGAATCCTCAGAGTTCCCACCATCGATCAGCATTGCTTTACCGTCGCATTTTATCAAAGCTGCGTCGGCCTGGCCGACATCCAGGAACCGTATCTCAAATGACGGATCTTCCGGCAGCTTTTCTGTTGAATTTTTTAATGATTCTGCCGGATTTTTTGCAATTGGCTGAGATTCAGTATTATTAGCGGTTAACCCGGAAATGTTCTTAACGGACTGGGGTAAAGCAGATACTGCTTTGGTTGTACTGCACCCTGCGACAGAAACCAGCATCAAAATAACCAATAACAGAGCTGTCAAATTTTTTCTCATTAGTCCAGCCACCTTCCGGATAAGTAAAAAATATATATTTATAATATTCATCGGCATTTGATTTTTTTCCATAAGAATGGCTTGATAAAGGGAAAGATCGTTTATATTCAAGAGATGTGCATATCTATAAGTTACTGAATAATTGAGCGGACCGCCTGATTCAAAGCAGGGAGAGCCTTATGAAGATGAGAAGTTCGGCGAAGCGATCGAAGAGTTGTGGGAAGTAATGAAAAAGTATGACCCGCGGATCTACGGATTTGAATGGGCGGATGAGGATGCGCCGAGATTCCAGCTTGAACCGCAGGGTTACAGGGGTTATATCGAAGCCAGGCCGGTTAGGCCGATACAAAGGTAAGTGCGGCGTAAACAGACAGAGGAAATTTCTTAGACAAACAAGGAAAGGTTTCCGGACAGACAGGGGGGACGGTTCCCGTGCCCGGTCAATGCAGGACCCGGACACAGGAGCCGTCCCTCCGGCTCGTTATTTTCACTTAATCAGGTTTATGGCCCTTTCCATCCATGCTGAATCCAAGCATGCGGCTGATACGGATCTCCCTGGCAAGTTCCAGTGCGTATTCCCTTGGCATGCCCGCCTGTACCATGTTGCGTACAAGTACAGTCCTGCAGCGAAGGCAGCGGAACAGCATCCAGGTGAAGATCACCGGGGAAAAAATGACGAACAGTATGAGTTTTGCAAAGAACTTGCCAATGCTTATCAAAGCCGCCATTGCCATACCCTATTTGCTGCAATCTGCCTGTTTGTACGCCGCGTTATAATCAGGGGCATTGTTTTGGAATGAGCCTGTCATATCTTTCAGCGACAGCATGTAATCCCTGGCCAGCTTTAGTGCTTCCTCCTGCGGGATGCCTGACTCTACCAGTTCCCTGTAGAAGCTGCCGACCGCCTGCCCCATCTTTTTCGCCGATTCGGCTGAATAGAGCGTATCCATGAGGCTTGTTATGATTTTTGGCGCTTTATCGCTGACTGCATCCAGCAATTCGCCGATTTCTTTTACCGGGATATCACTTGACATAAAATCTCCTCCTTACATTGCCTGCTGTGCAAGCTTCATTACATGGTTTACAACCGACATGGCATCATGCAGATAATCGAATGCTTTGAAATATTGCCTTAAGTTGAGTGCTGCAGCAAGCGTACCTTTAGTATCAGGTATTTTGTCGAAAGCAGTATCGGCGATATCCTGCGGGATAGGTGATATGCCTTCATGTGCAAGGTTCCTGATCCTGAGGAGTACTGCAAGCTCATTCCTGCAGCGCCGGCACTCTGCAAGATGTTTTGCTGCAGCGATATTCTCATTCCCGGACAATCTACGGTTCATGTAATCCAGCAGCAGTTCAGAGACTCTTTCACACTCGTCCATATCCACCCTCCTTGTCAAGCTGTTTCCTCAGTTTCGCTTTTATTGACGACATCCTGCTTTTGACGGTGCCGGTGGGAATTCCCAATATTTCAGAAATTTCCGGATATGTAAGCTGTACGTTGAAAGCCAGGAACACGATTTCCCTCTCGGTTTTGTCGAGCACGGCCATGGCCGCGTTTATGTCATTCCTGCTGTTGATGCGCTCAAAATCATCATCTGAAGATAAAATATCTTCAAATTCCGATAACCGGTCCGCTGCGTCCCTGTAACGCATTCGGTAATGATCGGCGATCTTGCGCCTGGTTATCCCGATCACCCAGGTTTTGAAGGACGACCTGTTGTCATAACTTTTCAGCCCGTTCCAGACCGAAAGCATCGTTTCCTGCAGGATATCCTTGACGTCTTCTGCTGTGCCGACGTGAGAGGAAATATAGCTGTAAATGATGTCCAGCAAGCCCTTCATCAGCACTTCGAATGCTTCTTTGCCGCCGTTTCCGGCTTTCCTGATCAGGGTGCTTTCCGTACAGCTTTCAGGGGAAAAACCATCAGCACCACCTCGCTTTACTGCTTTCACTTACTTAGTCGGAGAAAAAGGGCAAACGGTTCAGGTTATTTTATGCAGTACAGAGAAAATACTGCTTGACATTTTGGTTTAATGACGTTAAACTGATAATACGGTTTAATCATATTAGACCAAAACATCCGGCCGTGCTTCGGGCTGATTGCCGGCAGGCTTGAAGTGCGGTTGGGCGCCGCTGTCACCTTGGTGAGACGGCGCACTGCCTTAGCCGGGCGGCGTATTCGCTTCAGCCGGATGGCGTGTTTGCCTCAGCCGTGCGGCGCATTTGCCCGGGTCAGGCGGCAATCAGAGTGATCGGGAGAGGTGTCGGTAATGGTAGAGTACAGGCTTGGCGCCATGGAAACAAGGTTTGCCGAGTTGATATGGGATAATGAGCCTATATCTTCCGGTGAATTGGTAAGGCTTTGCGAAAAAGAACTTGCGTGGAAAAAATCGACGACTTATACGATGCTGCGGAGGCTTTGCCAGCGCGGCATCTTTCAGAACGTAAACGGAACCGTATCCGCCCTTATGAGCAGGCAGGAGTTCTATGCGCTGCAAAGCGAGAAGTTTGTCGAGGAGACCTTCGAAGGCTCGCTTCCCAAATTCCTGGCTGCGTTCACCCTCAGAAAAAAGCTGACTGAGAAAGAGATTAAAGAACTGCAGAAGCTCATTGATGAAAAGAGGGGTGAATACTGATGCGGATGTACGCGTTGCTGGTCAGTATCCTCAATATGAGCCTGACAGGCGGAATAGCCATTGTCTTTGTAATGCTGGCACGAATACTGCTCAGGAAAGCGCCGAAAATATTCTCTTATGCACTCTGGGCAGTCGTCCTGTTTAGGCTTGTCTGCCCGGTATCATTTTCGTCAGCTTTTTCCGTGATGGGTCTGCTGCGTATGCCGGCCGAGGAAAACGGAGGCATTCCGTTCATTTCTACCGATATCGTGCATACAAGCGATATCGTACGTAACGAATACCTTCGTGCGGATATGCCATCTCCGGATTCTGATGAAGTCAAAATCGGCAGCCTGTTGCAGGACGCCCAGCTATTGCCTGCGGACCCTCCTGAAGCCCCCGTGGCTGTTGCCACGATGCTCTGGATTTTCGGCATGGCCGTGATGCTGGCATACAGTGTTGTGTCTCTTTTGATGCTGCGCCAAAGGCTAATAGGCTCTGTGTGCCTGCGTGACAATATATTCCTTGCTGACCACATTCCAACTCCATTTGTTATGGGGGTGCTGAAACCGAGGATCTATATTCCGTCATCACTGCCTGAGAATGAACAGGGCTATGTTATACTTCATGAAAAGATACATATCAGGCGGTTCGACCATATTGTCAAAATCCTTGCCTTTATCGTGCTTGCAATACACTGGTTCAATCCGTTGGTTTGGACGGCGTTTGTATTATGCATGAAGGATATGGAGATGTCCTGCGACGAACGTGTTCTTAAGGAGATGGGCGAGGGGATCAGGTTCGATTATTCGAATTCGATGCTGTCCCTTGCGGCGGGGCGTCGGCTCATCAGCGGCAGCCCGCTTGCGTTTGGCGAATGGAATGTAAAGGAACGTATTAGAAATGTGCTGAACTTCAAAAAGCCTGCCGTATGGATCATTGCAGTTTCGCTTGTGTTTGTGGCTGCCCTGGGCTTCGCACTGGCGGCCAACAGGGCTGGGGATAAAGCGGAAGGAGACTTGCACGAAATTTCCGGGAACCAGGAAGATATATCGGGAATACCGGATGAAAAAGAAATCAGGCTGGCAAGCAAACAGGAGCAGATGATGATGTCAAGGAATAATATGGAAATTGTCGTGCCTATATCACCGGAACTGTCGGCCGGACTGCAGATTGGCGCCGATATGACTGAACTTGATTACGCCTCGGATGAGATCGTGATTTTCCATGATTATTTCGGCTTGTTCGTATATGACATTGAACTGAAAAAAATCGTCCGCAGCCTGGATCTGGAATCGATCGGGTGCCATTTCACGCAAGGTGACAACTACTGTGAGGTGGCTGTAAGCGAAGACGGGAAAACGGTCCAGCTTCATCCCATGAGCAGCGACAGGATGTATGTATATTCGGTCCCGGATAAACTTCTGGTGAAAAAGCCGTATAAGAGCATGGATGGCCGGTTTGACGATTTTGTTGACATAACGAATATAGTAGACTACAGCGAAGCCGGAAAATGCAGCCATACCGCTGTCAGCTTCGACAACGGCGACTATGGCTACCTTTATACTTCTGACTGGACGCTGGATACTCTTTATTATGTCCGGGGAGATTCGACGTATAAATTGTTCGATTTCGAAGAGACCTCTGATTGAGTTGGTGTAAAGAGACGCCTGACTGAGTCGGTTTCAGCCTGACCAGGTCCGGCGGATGACTTGTCCGCTCAAATCCGGGCAGTCTATCTGCCCGCCGGGATCGGGACAGATAAATAGAGATTCTTGTTGCTGTATCCCTTTGTCTCCTAAAATACAACCACTGATTTTATATCGATGAGTGTCTTTATTTCCATAGGTCTTTTCCTCAGGCTGCAGGCCGTTTCCCCCAGGTTGTCGCCAGGCTTGACGACCGAATCGGCATAATCGTT
>DAOSCC010000168.1:0-5376 GCA_035361135.1 Clostridiales bacterium
CGGGAAGCTTTGATAACGCTGTCTGTCACAATCTGTATCAGATCATCGCCCTCGTTGATTATAGGCGTCCTGATGCCCCTTACCACGGTTCCTGTGATTCTTTCCATCCAAACACTCCCTGTACATAGTTTTATTGTTACACTTGTATTATATGTGAAATTATGATATAAGTAAAATAAATATCCATAATATGTACTATAAGTGGTGATTATATGGCGCCGAAACTCGACCAGTACAGGATTTTTTGTGAAGTGGCAAAGTGCAGGAGCTTTTCCAGGGCTGCAAAAAGGCTGTATATGACCCAGCCTGCCGTTAGCCAGGCTGTCATGAGCCTGGAGAGCGAACTGGGCGTGCGGCTGTTCACCAGGACTTCGACAGGTGTGACTCTCACAAACGACGGCCAGTTGCTTTTTGAACATGTCAACTCGGCAATCAATCTCATACATCAGGGCGAAAACAAGCTGCTGGAATCCAGGGACCTGAAAGTGGGCGAGATGAAGGTCGGCGTGGGAGATACGATATCAAGGTATTTTTTGCTGCCCTATCTTGAAATATTCCACAGCAGGTATCCGAACATCAAGCTGAACATAGTCAACAGGACGACGACGGAACTTTGCGCACTGGTGAAATCCGGCGAGATAGATATCGCGGTATGCAACTTTCCTGTTAAGGATGATGCCCTTGAGACCAAAGAATGCATCGGGATACACGATATTTTCGTCTGCGGAGCCAAATACATCGGCCAGTTCCGGGAGCCTGCCGGACTCGACGTGATTGCCGGGATGCCGCTGATCCTGCTGGAGCGCAAGTCGAACTCCAGGCTGTATGTGGAAAAGTATCTGCTGTCGCAGGGGATAAGGGTAACGCCTGAAATAGAACTGGGCTCCCATGACCTGCTGCTAGAGTTCGCCAGTTTCAATTTCGGCATAGCGTGCGTCGTGGAGGAGTTTTCCCGGGAATATCTCAGCTCGTCGAGAGTGTTCAGGATAAAGCTCACCCGTGAGATACCGCCAAGAAGCATCGGGTTTTGCCACCTCAAAAGCGTTCCCTTGTCGCCGGCTGCGCAGAAACTGGTCGAAGTGGTGTTCAGCGAACTGAAATCTGGAAGGACAGTGAAAGGGTACGGCCAGGAATGAACAGAAACCGGACGGTCGGGAAAAGTAAGGGAAACCGGACATCGGTACTGAGCCGATTCAGGACATAAAAAACGACTCCAGCGAACCTTTCTCGATCCAATACCTTCAGCACTGACCCTTTTCCTCAGGCTTTTTCGTCCTCCGTACCGGAACCTGCCTTTCGGTATGCTATCTCCGGATGCTTTCACCCTGCATCCCCTTCGATTCGCATCCTCCGGTTTCTTTCCGATCCTTTGGATATAGCGGATTTTAATTCACTTAGTGAACCATTTTATCCGCTCGCCTTTCCGCATATTATGCGGCGGCCGCTGCTCCATCGGTACTGTTCTTAGGTATTCCCTGGAGTCTAATGAAATTATAACAGAATACCTCCGTATGACACAACATGCATCTGGCTATAAAACATGGGAATATTTTCATCTATCTCAGTATTTTTTTATCTATCAGCGATTTGCTCAATATTTCATTTTCCGTTGACGATTTTTTGTGCAGCATGCTGAGATCCACGTTTTTTTCATACCATATTTATGGTAATATTATTGCAGGCAGGTGATGTTTTTGGCCATAATTACGATTTCGAGGCAGGACGGAAGCTACGGAAGCGAAATTGCGGCAAAGCTGAGCGAGAAACTCGGCATGCGGCTTATTCTCAAGGATACGGTCCTTAATGAATGGATGAGGGAAGTCACAAATGATTACCAGCTCAGGATGCTGACGGAAAGCCCGAAATTCTACAACAATGTAATGGACTGCGGGCTTACATACAAGGAATATATCGAGAGAAAGCTTGTGAGCGAAGCGGAAAAGTCCCCGTGCGTTATTGTCGGGATGGGGTCGCAGATCATTTTTGCCGGCCATCCCGATGCTTTGAATATCAGGATCATCGCGTCCGACGGCACAAGGGTCGAAAGGCTCAGGCAAAAGTACGGCCTTGGCGCCAGGGAAGCGGAGCGGTTGATGCAGCAGGGCGACAGGAGGCACAGGAGGTACATATCCGTGCTGTACGGGGCTGATTGGGACGATGTCCGCCACTACGACATGATCCTCAGGACGGATGACCTGACCGTGGACATGTGTGTCGAAATCATATCCGGAACAGCTGTTATGAAGGATAAGCTGAAAGCCTCCGGACAGGCCGTTCCCGGCACGGAACCTGCACCGGCTGTGAGGCGCGGCGAGATCCGGTTCAAGCACCCGGCCGAGGAGGAATTCGCAAAGATCCTTGATATGTACGGGATAGAATGGCAGTACGAACCCAGGACGTTTCCGGTCGGATGGGACGCGGAAGGCAACGTGAAGATGGCGATAAAACCGGATTTTTACCTGGTGAAGTTCGACACATACGTGGAAATCACCACGATGGACCAGAAATATGTGACGACCAAGAACAAAAAGGTCAGGATGCTGCGGGAACTGTATCCCGACATCAATATCAATATCGTGTACAAGAAGGATTTCCATTCCCTGCTCAAACGTTTCGGATTCGGCGGAGAGGATGAGATAGATGAATTTAACCGGAATGAAAAGAATACTGTTCAGCGAAGAGATGATAAAGAACAGGGTGAAGGAACTGGGCAGGCAGATCAGTGAGGACTACAGGGACAAACATCCCATACTGATCAGCGTGCTCAAGGCGACAATGTATTTTGTGGCGGATCTCACAAGGGAGCTTGATATCCCTGTAAATATAGATTTCATGTCGATCGGCGTGTACCCGGGCATCACGAAGAACACCGGAGTGGTCAGGATCAACAAGGACCTGGATCTCAATATCACCGGAAGGCATGTGCTTATGGTGGAGGATATAATCAACACCGGCCTCACCATCGGGTATCTCGTCCAGAACATGGAGGCCAGGAAACCCGCAAGTATCAAAATCTGTACCCTGCTCAACAACCCGTCGAAGCGTCTGGTGAACATCCCGCTCGAGTATGTAGGGTTTGAAGTCCCTGACGTGCTGCTTGTCGGGTATGGGATCGACTACAGCCAGGAGTACAGGCATCTGCCCTACATAGCTGAATTCAGCGAGGAAGAGTATCTGAAAGCCAACTCCGGCGGCGTGTGACCGGACGGATATGGGAAATGCTTCCCGCTGAAAAGGCCGTAAGGCTGGCAGACCGCCAGACAAATGTTCTGCTGTTATTGTAAACCTGTAAATGATATAATTATATGCAGCCGGATATGATGCCGCGGCAGATATGCCGTGATATGCCGCGGACGGCTGCATTACTTGTTTTTGGGGGTATTTTGTGTCTTCGAAGGCCGTTGTCAGTTTAATAGCAGCCCTGGCGATCTCTGTTTCAGGTATCGTACGTCCTGTTGCCGCATTAGCCGCAGAGGAAGGAGCAAATGCCGCAGTGACAGGATCAGGTAACTCATTGACGGAATCGGACAGCGTATTGTCGGAAGAAGTAAAGGCATCCGGGTATTACGCTGCTTTGGCTGCAGTTTCGCTGTTGAAACAGGCAGGGATGATCCTCGGGGATCCTGTTGTTGCAGCGGCAGCGGCTGACGTGAAGAAAGCCGCCGATACAGCGGCGTCTTTATCAGGGCTGCCTATACAGGCAGGCGCTTCGGCGGAAGATGACGAGAGCCTGTGGTACTGTCCTGGCATCCCGATGAAAAAGGAGCATCAGAAACTGCTCTGGGAGTGCTGCAGGGAAAGAGGGCTCGATTACATAGATATGCTGGCGCTGATAGCGCTGGAGAGCAACTTCCAGGAGAAGTGTTCCAACGGGAAATACAAGGGATACTTCCAGATATCATCGGATCACGGAACGACACTGTCCAGGCAACTGAATACAAAAAATGATCCGCTGGACGGTACTGTAAACATAATCTGGGGCACGGCTTTCTTCAGCTGGATAATGGACGACGAGAGGGTTAAGGGCCTGGAAGGCAAGGAGAAGAGGGATGTGGCCCTCTCAATATACCAGCGCGTGCCGGGCGGCTATGACAAATACGGCAAGAACAAGAAATATCTTGAAAAGTATTATAAGAAGCGGGACATGATAGTGGAGCTGTTTGAAAACAGATAGAGGGTTGCAGGCACGCATCGAGAAATATGTTAATGGCATTTGAGATCAGCAATTTGTGATATAAGCGAATGAAATGCTATATATAAAACGGCATAAAAAGGGGGTCCGGATGAGCCCCCTTTTTGATACTGGCTTATCGCACACCGGACGTGCATTCCGGTTTCCGGTGTTGAGCTGGACAGCACCATTACAGTAATAGCTGGCAGTACTGTAATGGTCAGCAATATTGCAGTGCCCAATCGGCAAAATAACTGCAGGTACAGTGTTTAGCTGCAACTGCAGTATATACTGCCGGCATAGTGTGTTTCTTTGGCAACAGCACCTTTACTCAGTAGAACGGGTAACCGCCGTAAAAACCGCCGTAGAATGGCCCGAAGAACGGGCGTCTTCTCCTGCGGATCAGGCTAGCGATGAGGACAGCCCCTATGAAGTCCCTCAGCAGGCGCCTGCTGCCGCCGAAGAACTGCCTTTCTTCAGGATTGGCGCTGTTCTTTATGACAGCCTCGACGTCAGCCTCCACTTTCTTGTATATGTCCGAAACCATGGAATCATATTCCTTTTCGGACGGGCATTTGTCCCCATATTTGCTCATCCAGTTGTCGCATGTGCTTTCCACTACGGGCCGTATCACGTTGTAAGTCTGCGGATACAGGTTTTCAAGATCCTCCGTCGACATCTCTGCAAACTGGTTGGACTGGAACGGCATTGCCGCCATCGGGTTGCAGGGATTATACATCGGCATTACGTTGGCAGACGGCATGAGGCCGGTATTGTACATCGGCATCACGTTCGCGGCCGGCATCTGGTCCATGTTCGACATCGGCATCAGACCTGTATTCTGAACCGGCATTATGTTTGCATTCTGTGCCGGCATCATACCCGCATTCTGCGCCGGCATCATACCCACGTTCTGCATAGGCATCATGCCGGGATTGTCACGGTAATAATTATACATCGGCCATCCTCCTGTTCTCATATTGGAATCATAAATGTTTTCCTCGTTACAATTTATGAATTAAATATGAGAAGGGTTACGGTTTATTGCTTTATGTTAATATAGATTTTACAGTCGGTTTCTGCCTGCGGCTCAGGACAAACCCAAAAACACTGTCCACGGCGCAAAATATTATAAAGATTACTGTAAATCCTGCGGCAAAGTTCTGATAGTTGGTCAAAGCCTTCGCATCGCTCCATCCCGTCTT
>DAOSCC010000169.1:0-5340 GCA_035361135.1 Clostridiales bacterium
CGTCCATGCTGCAGCAATCGCTGATCTCGGTGAGCTCAGTATTCATCACCGGCATGGTCAACCGTTTCGGCGCCGATGCCACCACGGCCTTTGGCGCGTCAGGAAGGATAGAAAGCATCGTTTTCATGCCGGCGATGTCCATTGGCCTGGCAGCGTCAGCGCTGACCGGCCAGAACCTTGGCGCGGGGAACGTGAAACGCGTCAGGGAAGTTTTCAGGTGGGGCGTCATAATGACAGCAGGAATAACCCTGTCATTATCCGCAGTTATCCTTCTGTTCCCGAAGCCGCTGCTGACACTGTTCGTCCACGATCCCGAAATACTTGAGATCGGCGCCGGTTATCTCGGAACACTGGGATACGCATATATCCTTTTCGCAGTCATGTTCGTTTCCAACGGTGTCATAAACGGGTCCGGAAGGACCCTGGTGACCATGTGCATCACCGTATTATCAGTATGGCTGGTCAGGATCCCGCTGGCCGCTGTCCTCTCATCGACCGGTCTGGGCATCAGGGGCATTTGGCTGGCAGTAGTTATTGGATTCGCCGTAGGCCTGGCATCAAGCCTCAGCTATTATTTTGCCGGCGGATGGAAAAAAGCGGCGTTCAGGCCGGGACAGGCCGCGGGCGGGTACCTGGAATAGATCCCGCCCAAATGCGGCTTTGGCTGTGCCACAACTAAAGAGGCAAGGCGACATTATTTCATTCCGCCCTGATGGTCAGGGAACCCTGTTCTGCGTCCACGACCGCCACTGAACCTTCGTGGATCACATCCTTTATGATCATCTTTCCAAGTTCAGTTTCAAGTTCCTTCTGCAGGAAGCGTTTCACAGGCCTTGCGCCGTATTCGGGCACATAAGTGGTGTCTGCGATGTGTTCTTTCGCGGCATCCGTTATGCGCAGCTCTATCCTCCTGTCGGCAAGCCTCCTGTTGAGGTCGGCAAGCTGCAGGTCTATTATCTTTATTATTTCATTCCTGCCAAGTGGCCTGAACATAACTATCTCATCGATACGGTTGAGGAATTCGGGCCTGAAGTTGCTCCTCAGTTCAGCCATGACGCTTTCCCTCATTTCCTCATCGTCTGTCCGGCCTGAGCGTATGCTTTCGAGCAGGTATCTGCTGCCGAGGTTCGAGGTCATTATGACGACAGTATTCTTGAAATCCACCGTCCGGCCCTTGCTGTCGGTCAGGCGTCCGTCGTCAAGCAGCTGCAGCAGCGTGTTGAATACTTCCGGGTGCGCTTTTTCGATCTCATCGAACAGGATCACACAATATGGCTTCCTCCTTACCGCCTCCGTCAGCTGGCCGCCCTCTTCATAACCGACATATCCGGGAGGCGCCCCTATCAGCCTTGCTACACTGTGCTTCTCCTGGTACTCCGACATATCGATCCTGACCATGTTGTCCTCGCTGTCGAACAGCGCCTCTGATAAAGCTTTTGCAAGTTCGGTCTTCCCGACGCCGGTCGGGCCTATGAATATGAACGAGCCGATCGGCCTGCGCGGATCTTTGAGTCCTGAACGCGCCCGCAGTACGGCACCTGCAACTGCCTCCACAGCTTCGTCCTGGCCGATCACTCGTTTATGCAGTACGCTTTCCAGGTTGAGCAGTTTGTCGCGCTCATTCTCCACAAGTTTTGTCACCGGTATACCGGTCCATTTAGATACGATCTCGGCGATCTCTTCTTCTGTCACTTCTTCTTTCAGCAGGCGCTTCCTGCCGGACGCCTGCTGTTTCTCCTTCTCGGCCTGCAGCTGTTTTTCAAGTCCAGGCAGTTTCCCATGCTTGAGCACTGCCAGTTCTTCCAGGTCATACCTGCGTTCGGCTTCCTCTATTTGACGCTTGACTTCCTCTATCTGCTGTTTCAGTTCCTTCTCCCTGACAAGAGCCATTTTCTCGCTCTCCCACTGGGCTTTCGCCAGGTCGGACTGCTCCTTCAGTTCAGCGATCTCCTTTTCGAGAGCAGCCAGCCTTTCAAGCGAGCTCCTGTCAGTCTCCTTTTTCAATGCCTGCCTTTCTATCTCAAGCTGCATGATCCTGCGGCTGATCTCATCCAGTTCTGCAGGCATGCTGTCTATTTCGGTACGTATCATAGCGGCGGCTTCATCCATCAGGTCGATGGCCTTGTCGGGCAGGAAGCGGTCGCTTATGTAGCGGTTCGACAGCACAGCGCAGGCTATTATGGCATTATCGGTTATCCTCACTCCATGGTGTATCTCGAATCTCTCCTTCAGCCCCCTGAGTATCGATATCGTATCCTCGACATCAGGCTGTTCGACCATTACAGGCTGAAACCTGCGTTCAAGCGCCGCATCCTTTTCGATATACTTCCTGTACTCATCCAGCGTTGTCGCACCGATGCAGCGGAGTTCGCCTCTCGCAAGCATCGGTTTGAGTATGTTGCCGGCATCCATGGCGCCTTCGGCCTTCCCGGCGCCTACTATGTTGTGCAGTTCATCAATGAACAGGATTATCCTGCCCTCGGATTTCTCGATCTCCTTCAGGACCGCCTTGAGCCTTTCTTCGAATTCACCCCTGTATTTCGCTCCTGCTATCAGCGAACCCATGTCGAGAGCAAAAACCGTCTTGTTTTTAAGCCCTTCGGGCACATCGCCCTTCAGTATCCGCTGTGCCAGGCCTTCGACCACAGCCGTTTTACCGACGCCCGGTTCACCTATCAGGACGGGGTTGTTTTTAGTCCTCCGGGAAAGTATCCTGATGACCCGCCTGATTTCCGCATCCCTGCCTATCACGGGATCGAGCTTTCCCTGGCGCGCCATGTCTGCCAGGTCCCTCCCGAACCTGGCCAGCGCCTCGTATGTCTCCTCCGGGTTCTTTGAAGTGATGCGCTGGTTGCTCCTCACTTTCCCGAGGGCGGAAAGGAAATTCTCCCTGTTGATCCCGTTCCTCCTGAAAATTTCGGCCGACGGCGTGCCCCTCTCCTTAAGCAGCGCCAGGTATACGTGTTCGACTCCGGCATATTCGTCCTTGAACCTGCCGGCTTCGTCCGCGGCCTGGAGAAGTATCTGGTTGAGCCTCCTGGTCGCATACATCCCTGACGAACCGGCGCCGTATACCGCGGGAAGCTTATCGAGTTCCTTCTGTACATCCCTGATCAGCAATTCGGTGTTGATGCCCATATAACTGATCAGTTTCGGTATAAGCCCGTCCTCCTGCGTCAGGAGCGCCATATGCAGATGCTCGCCGTCCACCTGCTGGTGGTTCATCCGCAGGGCTATCTCCTGCGCGGTCCCGATGGCCTGCTGCGCTTTTTCAGTAAATTTGTCTATATCCATGGTCACTTGCCTCCTCTGAGAATCTTAGTTAAGTCAGAATAGAATTCATAGTGTTTTGAATAGTGTCAATGCAATTGATCTGTATCAAATTGCATTGACCCACTATAATCTCTTAATTTGCTTCACATTTTATGAATTCAGACCTGGATCCTGCTCAGCTTCTCATAAAGCTCGAGCTGCTCCCTGTTCAGCCTCGGCGGGTTCACGATGACCGCCCTCAGGAAAAGGTCGCCTCTCCTGCCGGATTTGTCCCTGTAGCCTTTCCCTGCCACCCTGATCCTGCTGTCTGTCTGAACACCGGCCGGTATCCTGACCGATATCCTTCCGTCCAGCGTGTTGAAAGGCTTTTCGGCGCCCAGCGCAGCCTCCCACGGGTAAAGCTGCAGCCTGGCTTCAAGGTCCAGCCCGTTCAGTTCGAATACAGGATCTTTCCTGAACTCTATGCGCAGATACAGGTCTCCGTTGGGTCCGCCGTTGATCCCCGGATTTCCCTGCCCTGCCAGTTTTATTTTCTCACCCTGCTTTATCCCTGCAGGAATCTTCAGCGAGATCTTCTTCTCGCCATTGGCTCCCCTGAGGCTTATCAGCTTTTCAGCGCCGCTGAACCCTTCGGCTATGGATATCTCCAGCACCGTCTCCGTATCTCCGCCCTTCATCTTCATGCTGCGGTTGAAATGGCTTCCGGATCCGCTCCTTTTCCCGAATACGCCGCTGTCGCCAAAAGCGCTGAAGGGATCACCGCCGCCGAAGATCCAGTCAAAGAAGTCGCTGAATCCGCTGCCGCCGGATCTGAATTCATAATGCACCCCGTTTCCGAAACCGAACTGTGACGGATCGAAATCGGCGCCATGAAAAAACTGGCCCTGGCTGCCGAACTGGTCGTACTTCTTTCTCTTTTCAGGGTCTCCAAGCACCTCATATGCTTCGTTGATCTCCTTGAATTTCTCTTCTGCGGCCCTGTCCCCGGGATGTGTGTCAGGATGGTACTTCTTCGCCAGTTTCCTGTACGCTTTCTTTATTTCATCTTCCGAAGCATTTTTGCTTACCCCCAGGATCTGATAATAATCTTTATACTTCATCCAACCACCTTCCGGTGCTGACTTTGACTTTCTTTGACCTATATATTATTATACACGTTCACATGAAAAATGCAAGCAATATCAGAACTATTTCCCCATAAACGGATAGGCTCAGGTCATCTGTCCAATGACTTTGCCGCCGATTAAAAAACAGGCGACATTTTCATGTCGCCTGTCATGATATCCCTCGATGGATTAAGGCAGCGGAGGTATCTTCAACTCCTGGTTCACATAGATCTTATTCGGATCTTCTATATTGTTGGCTTTCATGATCAGAACATACTTGCTTTCGTCTCCATAGAACTTCTTTGCTATCGCCATCAGCATATCGCCCGGTTTGACGATATATGTGGTGCCGTCAGGTCCTATTTCGTAGCTGTCGCCGCTGTTGCCGCCGCTCGGTGTACCCGGCTGGCCGGTCTCATCGCCTTCAGCGTCATCCGGTTCATCCGCCGGCTCGAGATCGTCATCCTGTTCCTGTCCGTCCGGTGTATCATCGGCCGGGGTGGAATCTTCCCCTTCGGTACCATTGTTGGCCGGGACACTGTCCTCGACCGGCACCTTCGCCTGCGGGCTCAACATCTTCCAGAGCTTGTATCCGCCCAATATCACCGCTGTAGCGAGGACCACCAGTACCAGTATGGCCGCTATCTTGCCGACATCCACCGGGATCTGGCGCCTGCGTGCTGCAGTATTCCCGGAATACCTCGGCTGTACCCTGACGGATGGTGCCCTGTTCTGTATCGGCCTGGCCATGTCGTCGCCATAATCGTACTGCTCATTCGCATCCTCTATCCTGATGACCATTGCCGACACGGCTTCTTCGGGTTCCTTTTTCAGCGCTTCAGCCACAAGCTCCCCTGCGGTTTCGTCGGGCTCTGCGCCCGATGCCAGTATATCGTATATCGTATCCTCATCCACAGAATCTGAGAGGCCTGTACTGCATATCAGATATGTGGTCCCTGTT
>DAOSCC010000170.1:0-5291 GCA_035361135.1 Clostridiales bacterium
GCAGTCCGTGGTCAAAGCGATACCTTTTTTAGTTCCCCTAATCCGCATCACGGCTGCATCCGAGCCGGGTTTTACCACGGTACTTGTCCTTACCATGTGGTCATACTGCCTGTACACCCATTCCTTGCTGCAAAGGTTGGGGGAAGTCAAAAGGTCCATCATGGTTTTGTTGTAATCGCCGGGCTCCGGTATGGATTCCAGGTCAAGCTGCTTCAGTTCCCGGTAATATCCAGGTTCCTCGTATTCCCTGTAATACTTGGGCGCGCCTGAAGAGTCCAGGCTGCAGGCAGGTACATCTGCAACTATTTTGTCGCCTTCCTTGACGACCAGCCTGCCGTTGCCGGTAACCTTTCCTATCGTTACGGCATGGAGGCCCCATTTTTCAACTATGCTCTTTACTTCGTCCTCCCTGCCTTTTTCGACGATCAGGAGCATCCTCTCCTGCGATTCGGAGATCATGACTTCAACGGGCGTCATTCCTTTTTCACGGCGGGGGACCTTCAGCACGTCGATCTCCATCCCGCCCTCGCCCCTGGCGGCAGTCTCACAGCATGCCGACGTCAGGCCGGCGGCGCCGAGATCCTGGAGTCCGACTATCGATCCTGTTTCCAACAGTTCCAGGCAGGCCTCCAGCAGCAGTTTCTCCATAAAGGGGTCTCCCACCTGTACAGCGGACTTTTTCTCTTCCGATTCCTCGGTCAGTTCAACAGAGGCAAAGCTTGCTCCGCCCATACCGTCCCTGCCGGTGGCCGCGCCGACATACATTACGGAGTTGCCGACTCCCGAGGCGTTGCCCCTGAAGATCTTGTCATGCTCGATTATGCCGACGCACATGGCGTTGACCAGCGGATTCCCGTTGTAGCTGTTGTGGAAACCTACCTCGCCGGCAACGGTCGGGATGCCGATACAGTTGCCGTACCCTGCAATACCTGCAACAACGCCGTCCACCAAGTATTTGACCCTTTCGCTGTTCTCTATGTCGCCGAAGCGGAGGGAGTCGAGTATTGCAATTGGCCTTGCACCCATTGCGAAGATGTCCCTTATGATTCCGCCTACGCCGGTGGCGGCGCCCTGGTAGGGCTCTACGGCGGAAGGATGGTTATGGCTTTCTATTTTCATGACGATTGCCAGGTTATCACCGATATCGATAATTCCTGCGTTTTCTCCCGGTCCCTGCAGGACCCTTTTGCCTGTTGTCGGGAAGTGCCTGAACAATGCCCGCGAATGCTTGTAGCTGCAATGCTCCGACCACATGACTCCATACATGTTGAGTTCAAGTTCATTGGGCTCCCTGCCCAGGTATTCCACGATTTTTTTGTATTCCTGTTCCGTCAGTCCTACTGCTTCATACGGTTTGCTCATGTTACCGCCTCCCTTCAAGTGCCGTTACGATGGATTCAAACAGCCTCAGGCCGTCGGTATTGCCCAGTATCTCCTCGCAGACCCTCTCGGGGTGGGGCATCATACCCAGTACATTTCTTTGCTCGTTGCATACTCCCGCTATATTCTCCATGGACCCGTTGGGATTGTCCACATAACTGAAAACTATCTGTCCGTTTTCCTTCATTTTCCTGAGGGTCTCTTCATCCACCACGTAATTTCCTTCCCCATGGGCAATGGGGATGTTTATGATCTCGCCTTTTTTGTACAGGCTTGTAAATGGGGTATCGGTGGTCTCCACCCTTAAAGGTACCGTATCGCATATGAATTTCAGGTTTTTATTCCTGACGAGAGCCCCGGGCAGAAGCCCCGCCTCTGTCAATATCTGGAATCCGTTGCATATCCCGATGACCAGCTTGCCGCTGGCGGCATGGGCCTTTACGGCTTCCATTATCCTTGAAAACCTTGCAACGGCGCCGCATCTTAGATAATCTCCGTAGGAAAAGCCCCCCGGAAGTATGATGCAGTCAAAGCCGTCAAGCTCTTCATCATCGTGCCATATATACTCGACATCGCGGCCCAGTGCGTCCTTCACCGCGTGAAAGCAGTCGATGTCACAGTTGGACCCCGGGAAAACTATTACGCCGAATTTCATCCTGATGACCTCCTCCTGACTCCTGATCGATCTCCTCTGATTGAGTATTCTGACTGTGTCATCCCCTCTTAACAGAGTTCATATTTATATTCTTCAATGACAGTGTTGGCCAACAGGCCTTCGCACATTTTTACCAGCTGTGCCTGCGCCTCATCCGCGGTGATATCCCCGAGATCAAGTTCGATCAGCTTACCTATCCGAACTTCTTCGACATTCGTATAGCCAAGCTTACGAAGAGCATTTTGTATCGCGTTGCCCTGCGGATCCGCTATGCTCTTTTTCAGTGTCACGTATACCTTTGCTTTCATCCTGACTCCTCCTGACATATCATTGATCTGATCTTAATAACAGTCTTCATCCGGCTTCCAGCCGTCCATTATATCTAATATACCTGTTTGTCCGGATATTTCACGCTTGTCCGGAAAGCTTCGTTCCATGCCCTGCCCTTTGCATGCGGCAGGCATGGGGTACTGAAACCACTTCACAATCACTGATCGCCGATTAAATAAAATACGGACGGATAAGTGCTCTGCAAAAGAGTTAACCTGTTCAGGCCATATCCATATCAATGTATGCGTCCCGCTCTGCTCCCACCGATACGTAACGGATCCTGCATTCCGTCTTTTCCTCGATGTATCTTATATAAGCGGCTGCTTCAGCGGGCAGATCTTCTTTCCTGCGGCAGGATGAAATGTCGCATTTCCAGCCGTCCAGCCACTCAATAACAGGTTTGGCCCTGAGCAGCCTGTCTCCTGTCGGGAACCTGTCCGTCCTTTCCCCGTCGATCTCATAAGCGATACAGACAGGTACTTTATCCATGTATGACAGCACGTCCAGCTTTGTGAGGGCGATCTCGTCCGCACCCTGGACCTTTATGCCGTAGCGTGATGCAGGAATATCGAACGCTCCCACCCTGCGCGGCCTTCCGGTCGCTGCGCCGTATTCGCTTCCGGCTTCCCTGAGCCGGCTGCCTTCTTCTCCAAAGAATTCCGCGACAAACGGGCCTTCTCCGACGCAACTGGAATAAGCCTTCATTATTCCTATAACGTTATCCAGCTTCGCCCCCGGAATGCCTGCCCCTGTGGTCGCAAACGAAGCAAGCGTGGTGGAGGACGTCGTATAGGGATAGATGCCGAAATCTATGTCCCTGAGTGCGCCAAGCTGCGCTTCAAACAATATATTTTTGTTCTCCCTGACCGCATTTTCGAGATACTCCGTAACGTCGCAGATAAAGGGTATGATAGGTTCGCCATGGACCTTCAGCCACTCCAGCATCTCATCGGTATCAACGGCCTGGTCGCGGTATCCGCCGCAGATCATTAAGTTTTTCCATTCCACAATACCTTCAAGTTTTTCCCTCAAAGTATCCGGAAAAAGCAGATCGCTCATACGTATGCCTTTCTTCATGTACTTGTCAGCGTACACAGGCGCGATGCCGCGTCTTGTTGAACCGTATTTTTTGTCGGCCAGCCGTTCCTCCTCCAGTATATCCTGGCGTACATGGTACGGAAGGCATATCGTTGCCCCCTGGCTGATTTTTAAATTTTCGGGAGTGATCTTTATCCCTTTTTCAGAAAGTCCTTTTATTTCTTTGCAGAGATGAGCAATGTCTACCACCATGCCAGGTCCCATGACATTTACGGTATCATTGCGCAGGATCCCCGACGGAAGCAGGTTCAGTATGAACTTCCCTTTTTCGTTCACAACGGTGTGGCCTGCATTGTTCCCGCCCTGGTACCGCACTATGATATCGTATTGTGAACCAAGCAGGTCCACCATTCTTCCTTTTCCTTCATCTCCCCAGTTTATTCCGACTATTGCCGTTAACATGGCTAAACCGCCTCCCTTTTCTCAGTCATGGGTCTTGGGATTTCCGAAAGCCATGGTCCCGTCAGCATGCCCATGGCTCTGACTGATTGGTCTAAACATTTATTTCAGCATCTTCTGAAACTAAGTTTTCCCCGAACCGGTCCAGGATTTTCTTCGCGTAAGTTTCGGCCTGTTTCTCCGCCAGCCCGGTGAATTTCCCCGCGTCGAGCAGGTTCTCCATCTCTTCCCGTGTTATGTTGAACCTTTCGTCCGCCAGGATCCTTTCGATCAGGTCGTTCCTTGCCCCGGTTTCCTTGATGTTCCTGGCTGTCGACACGGCGATCTCCCTGATCGCCTCGTGCAGCAGCTGCCTGTCGCCGCCTTTCTTTACACAGTGCATCAGGATATTTTCAGTCGCCATGAATGGCAGTTCTTCTTCAAGATGTCTTCTCATCATTTCCGGGTAGACCCTCATATTGCCAATCACATTCCTGTACAGTGAAAGTATCCCGTCCGTCGCAAGGAATGCTTCAGGTATATAGATGCGGCGTGCTGCCGAATCGTCAAGGGTGCGCTCGAACCACTGCGTCGATGCCGTCATGGCGGCGTCCTGGGCCAGTGCGATCACATGCCTTGAAAGTGAAGATATGCGCTCGCTCCGCATGGGGTTACGCTTGTATGCCATTGCCGACGAGCCTACCTGTTTGTCTTCGAAAGGTTCGTCCACTTCTTTCAGGTGTGACATGAGACGGACGTCGTTCGAGAATTTCCACGCGCTCTGCGCGATGCCTGACAGGATCGAAAGCACGTTGTAATCCAGCTTGCGGGGGTAAGTCTGCCCGCTTACGTCAAAAATCCCGTCAAAGCCCATCTTCTGTGCGATCAGCTTTTCAAGGCGCTCGACTTTTTCGGCGTCGCCGTCGAAAAGTTCGAGGAAACTCGCCGCGGTACCGGTGGCGCCGCGGCACCCGAGCATTTTTATCTGCGACGTTACGAATTCAAGCGCGTCCATGTCGCTTACCAGGTCCTGCATCCACAGGGTCGCCCGCTTGCCGAGGGTAGTGGGCTGCGCAGGCTGAAAATGCGTGTATGCAAGCGTAGGGAGTGATTTATGCTTCAGGGCGAATCGTGCAAGCTCGACTATGACCCCGGCAAGGGACGATCTTATCTGAACAAGGGCTTCCTTCATCAGGATCAGGTCCGTGTTGTCACCGACATAGCTCGATGTCGCGCCAAGATGGATTATCGGCCTTGCCTCCGGACACTGGACTCCGTAAGCGTAGATATGGGCCATGACATCGTGGCGCACTTCTTTCTCGCGCTGCTCGGCGACTTCGTAGTTTATATCATATATGTGTTCCTTCATTGCCTCTATCTGCCGGTCGGAGATATCAAGACCGAGTTCCTTCTGGCTTTCCGCAAGGGCTACCCACAGTTTTCTCCAGGT
>DAOSCC010000171.1:0-5288 GCA_035361135.1 Clostridiales bacterium
CGTCCCTATTTTCCCGATATCGTGGAAAATACCGCCTATCCTCAGCGTCTCAAGCTCCTCCGGGGACAGTCCTATAGCTTTCCCTATCTCAAGGGCATACAGCGCAACCCTGTCCGAATGGCCCCTGGTATAGATATCCCTGGCATCCACAGCCTGCCTCAGCGCTTCGATGGTATCCATGTATCTGAGCTTGAGCTGGTCGTAGGTCCTGCTCAGTTCTTCATTCTTCATATTGACCAGCGAATGCAGGAATGCATTGTTGATGGACGAGGCGGCCTGGTTCGTGTATATCTCGAGAAGTTCTATGCCATCGTCCCTGTTAGCCCCTTCAACGTAAATCACGCCTATCGCCTGGCTCTTTTCGTTGTTCAGGGGCAGGATGACCCCTTCCTCCAGTTCGACCCTCTGTTTCGTTATCCTGGCGTATCCTATGTATTCCATAAGGTTCGGGCTGAGCATCTCCATGAAATGATTTATCGTAGCCCTGTATTTGCCTATCCCTTTAAAGATGCTCTTATGGCCTTCTTCCGACATGTCCGTGATGTCGTCCACCAGGATGAACGCATTCTCGCCGTCCACCAGGGGCATCAGTTCCTGCAGTATGTCTTCGAGGATCGTATCGATCGGCTGCAGCGAGTATATCTTCGGAACAGCCCGCAATATCTCGTTCAGGCCGTCCCTGAATTTCCTGATTGTCCTCATCTGGGAAATCGATTTGATGCCCGATTCGACCCACAGCAAAAGCTGGTCGAAACGGTCGCTTTTTTCACAATAGCCCTGTATATCCAGGGCCTTAATGGTCTCCAGCGGCGGAGCAAGCTCATTGTGTCCCGTCAGCAGCAATATATGTATTTCTTTGTCGAATTCCCTTATCATCTCCACTACCTTGTCGCCGTGGACCGGATACATCAGGTAATCAAGTATCATAAGGTCGTATTTCTCGTTCCTGACCTTTTCCACAGCTTCGAGCGGATCTGTGACGCCTGTGAAGTCATAACCGCTCCGTCTCAGGATCACCGACAGCGAATCGATTATCCCTATCTCGTCGTCTACAACTATTATCCTGTAATTCGACAGACCTGTTTTCGCTTTCTTTCTCATTTGTATTCCTCCTGACCGCTGTTGGTTATACATGGTATGGATATGAAGAATGTAGTACCGCAGCCTTCCTTGCTCGTGAACGTGATGCTTCCCCCGAAGCGGCCCTTGATGGTGGAATATGACATGTACAGGCCCAGTCCTGTACCTTTCTTGCCCTTTGTGGTTATCATTTCCCTGAAAAGCCTGTTTGCAACGTTCTGGGGTATCCCTTTCCCGTAATCCCTGATGATGAATTCAACATTGTCCCCGCTTCTGACTATTTCCATATCTATAGTACCGGCTTGTCCGTCGTACGCCTGCATTGCGTTTATGATAATGTTGTCGAGCACCTGCACAAGGTTGCTTACTTCTCCTCTTATCTCTGTCCTCATATCGATATTGCGCATGATATTGAGGACACAGTGGTGTCTCTTCAACTCATGCTTCAGCAGCAGTTCGACCCTTTTAACCGCTTCATCCACAGTGAACCTTACGGTACCGGACGCCGTCATCTGCACAGCCTGGCCCTTGACGGCCGAAATGACGTCGGACATGTAAGCGCAGTAAGGTCTCATCTTGTCGAGCCATGTAAGCATTTCACCGGCTATTTCCATGTGGTCCTGTTCATTAACGCTCCGGTCGCCTATCGAATCCCTGTACTCATAAACCAGGTCCTTGAGCGCCTCGATCGCTCCTGAAATGGACATGATCGGAGTCCTCAGGTTGTGGGCTATGCCTCCTATCAACTGGCCAAGTGATGCGAGCCGCTCCCGTTCGATCAGTATCGTCTGTTTTTGTTCTATGGCCTCAATATTCGCTTTTGCAAGTTCAAGTATCTTATTGAACGCAACCACCAGGTCGCCTATCTCATCATTCGACGTTACAGGCAGTTTGCGGTCAAGGTCCACGTTTTCGCCGTGTACTATATCGTCAAGGCTGACAGCCACCCGAGAGATGTCATCGGCCATCGACTTCGATATATAGCCCAGCACTGAAGCGTATAAGACGATCAGTATCAGGAGGCTGACACCCAGAAGTTCTATCGTGCCCGGTGAAGTCACATCATATTTTATCCCTGCCGTCCAGATCCCGTCGTAAGTGTATACCCTGACCGCAGCGGCCTGGGAATCGACGCCATAATAGTCGTAAACATGTCCGCCGGTCCTGTCAAAAGCGATATCGTTCAGGTACGTGATGAAAAAATTGTTTTGTGCTATCGCTTCCGGTTCCACGTTCCCTTCCGGATCGATCAGGAAAGGCGTGTGCCCTTCGTCCGCAATCGTCTGCAGTATCGCGGATATCTCCTCCCTGCTCGGCTTTGCCCGCCCGCTGAAACTCCTGACAAGCTCGGAGCGGTATTTTTCAAATATGATGTTCCCTTTTTCGGTTACGTGCCTGGAATAGCATACCAGTGACGTGAAAAGGATCGCCGCGAGAAATGCCGGCAGTATCTGCAGGTACATTTTTGTCCTTATCCCGATCCTCCGGCCGAATATCCTGTGAGTAAACGAGATATCGTACAGTATCCCCGCCATTATTTTGCTCGCGAACACATGGGTTATCAATGCGATAACGGTAGTAAACGTCAAAGCGATGCTGCATATCTTGTATACCAGGACAGGATTGGTCCCGATCGCCAGCAGAACGACAGACGAAAGCAGGGCAGGAACGATGACCAGCACCGCATACAGCAAATAAGGGAATGTGTGGCAACGTATACGGATCTTTTCGATCTCGACCTTGTCATTTTTCTCAAGGTACTCGTTCAGCCTGTCGATTTTTTTCAGCCTGACCAGAATGAAAATATCGCTGAAAACAATGATTTGCAGAACGATCAGGACATACTGCCATGTATAGTGAATCCCTGCAACTTTGATCTGGAAATCGTTGTTTATCGAGTAAGGAGGGTAATCCAGCACCTGCGGCAGCAGAAAATAGAAAACTGCGCCTATTATGACGGCAGGTTCTCGTTCCTGTTCTGCTGGAACACGCCGTCCGAAAACCTTCCTGTCAGGTTCCCGACCCTGAAAATGCTGGCGTTCAGTTTGTTGTTCAGTACCCTCTTCACGATCATCCTTTCAGCCATGATCTTGCTTTTTATGTAAACGTTATCTTCGGGGAACCGACCCATGTATATGTCGTTCTCAAAGAATTCACCGGCCTTTTTGGATTGTCCGTCATAAATTCCCGCCACGCTGACAGTCGATATATGGCTGAACTGGAGACCGAACGCTTCCGCAAAATCCGCCGCCTGTTCAGTCCCATAGCAATTTGTCCTTTCAAACAGACCGCTGTCGCCGTAATGCTTTACCAGAGCTCCTGAATGTATAATACGCCTGACCCTGCTCCCCAGGTTCCTGTATTCGTCGTCGGCAAGTCCGAATTTTTCAATGGAGAAATCTCCCCTTACGGTATGTATCCTGTTTCCGGCTGTTTTTATGAAATCGTACCCGAAATAATATTCAAGTTTTGAAAACAGCCTTTTCTCCGCGTTTTCCAGGCCATCTCCCCTTACGAGGCAGTATACGTCGGCGTCAGAACCGCTTATAACTTCTTTTAGCAGGTGCGCTCCAAGAAAACCCGTCGCGCCGGTAATCAGAACATCGCCTTCGTAAGAGACATTACCGAAGGATACAGACGGGAATTTCATTATCCCGTTATCATTCCCCGCTCCCGGTCCGCCTCTTTCTCCGGTTTTGCCGGCTATTTTCATGGAAAGCAGCCTGATACTCGGGTACTCGTAGAAATCCTGGGTGGTCAGTTTCCAGCCATACTTCAGGAGCCTTGCCTGGATCCTTATTATATCCAGCGAATCTATCCCAAGGTCGTCAAAACTGTCACAGGCTCCGACTTTTTCAATCCCTGTTATTTCCCGTACCGCTTCGGCGATGATCCTTTCCGTTTCATTTGAAGGCGCCGTGTAACCGTTTTGCCCGGCTTTGTCCTCCGGTTTCGGCAGCCTGTGCCTGTCCACCTTTCCGTTGGGCGTCAGCGGTATCTCGTCGACAAAAATGAAACAGGACGGGACCATCCAGGAAGGAAGCCTTTTTGCCAGGTAGATGCGCAGTTCGTTCTCATCCGTGCCGCCATTTGCTTTTACATAGGCGCACAAAGACTTCCTGCCGTTCGGATCATCATAGACAAGTACCACGGCCGAGCTTACCCCGCTGTGGCTCATCAGCTGCGTTTCGATCTCTCCTGGCTCCACCCTGTAACCTCTTATCTTCACCTGGTCATCGATCCTGCCGAGGTACTCCACGTCTCCCTTCGGGAACCACCGCGCCAGGTCTCCGGTCATGTATATCCTTTCGCCAGGAATGAAAGGATCCTCGATGAATTTCTTCGCGGTCAGCCCGGGATTGTTCAGGTAACCGGCGCACACGCCGTCCCCGCCGATGCAGAGCTCTCCGGGAGTCCCGATGGGCACGGGATTCAGGTACCTGTCCAGTATGTAGATCCTCACATTGTCCGCAGGCCTGCCTATTGGCACTGATACGCCGTTGTCCCCGGACCGGTCGTATTTGTAGATCATGCAGCCTACGACCGTTTCAGTGGGCCCGTATTCATTGTAAATCTCCACATTTCCGCCAAAGCTGTCATGCACCTGTCTTGCCAGTTCGGTCCTGAGATCTTCTCCGCCTACTATCAGCCTTTTCACCCTTGACCGGGAGTTGTCCATATCTTTTATCAGGCTCAGGTGCGACGGCGTCAGTTTGACGATATCGGCCCTGTTTTCCGCAAAAACTCTGAATATGGGCGGTTCAGGGCCGCCGTCCTCATAGATCGCGATCGAACTGCCGGATATCAGCGGGGTGAACAGCGATGTTATTGTAAGGTCGAAAGACAATGACGAGTGCAGCGCGAAGGTCATATCGTCTCCCCTGACATAGACCTTGTCCGCCCACACTATGTAGTTGACAAGCCCTTTATTGGTTATCATCGCTCCTTTCGGATTGCCGGTGGAGCCTGAGGTATAGATGATATATGCAAGGCTGCTGCCGTCCGGATATATTCCCGGATCCAGGTCCTCTTCACTGGCAGGTTCTGCCGCGTTAATCCATCTGCTCCCGCAATCCATGTATTCCATGGTGCCGCCGTCGTCATACAGTACGGCCCTGGGCCCGGCATCCTCCAGCATGTACCTTATCCTCTCTTTTGGATACATCGGATCGACAGGCAGGAATACCGCGCCGCACTTCAGGACAGCG
>DAOSCC010000172.1:0-5231 GCA_035361135.1 Clostridiales bacterium
AAGTTCAACGAAATCGATGACAGGCCATTTACTTGGAGCGGCAGGAGCCATAGAAGCAATCATTACGGTCATGGCGATTAAGGATGGCATCATCCCGCCAACCATCAACCTTGTGAATCCTGATCCCGAATGCGATCTGGACTATGTTCCAAATGAGGCCAGAAAAGCGGATATCAGGTACGCTCTGTCGAATGCCCTTGGCTTCGGCGGCCATAATGCCGCATTGGTGTTCAAAAAGTTCACCGGTTGAATATGATGTCTGTAATGACACCAATAATAACTAAGCGGAAAAGAGTTTGCGTGAAGGCAAGATATGGGGTAAAATTTGTAAAGGCGGGAATGCGGTTTCCTGCCTTTACGTTTTTAGACAACAATCCCGCTGCTGGATAAAACACGATCAGATAAACCAGGCGCCTGAAAACGAACGGCGGTATCATGATGGAACGGGGAGACTGCAGATGCTTGATAAAATCATAACAGAAAATATGGACAGACTGAAAGGACTGGAAGAAGTTATAGACTACACGTTCAGGGATCCCGGCAACCTTGTGCTGGCCCTGACTCACAGTTCGTATGCCAACGAAAAGAAAGCACCCGATCTCAAAAGCAATGAGAGGCTTGAATTCCTGGGAGATTCGGTATTGAACATAATCACCAGCGATTATATATACAGGAACTATCCCGAACTGCCTGAAGGCGAAATGACCAGGACAAGGGCTGCAATCGTCTGTGAAGCGTCACTCATGAAGTGTGCTGAAAAAATCCGGCTTGGCGAATACCTGTTCCTCGGGAAGGGTGAAGAAAACACCGGAGGCAGAAACCGGGCATCGATACTGTCAGACGCTTTCGAGGCGTTGATAGGAGCCATTTATATAGACGGGGGCATAGATGAAGCAAGAAGATTCGTATTGAGATACATGAAGGAAATATATCCGGATATCGACGGGAAGGATATATTCAGGGATTATAAAACCATGTTCCAGGAAATCATCCAGAAGCAGACCGATCAGAGGATATCATACAGGATACTTGACGAAACCGGCCCGGACCATGACAAGACATTCACGGCGCAGGTCCTCGTAGGAGACAAGCCTTACGGCGAAGGTATCGGGCGCAGCAAAAAGGAAGCGGAACAGAACGCTGCAAAAGATGCGATCAGCAATATGAAGGTGGGGAAATGAGCAAAAAACATGTGATCATACCCATATTCGTCCCGCATAAGGGATGCCCCAACGACTGCATATTCTGCAACCAGAAAAAGATAAGCGGCCAGCTTGAGGAAATGACCCCGGACAAAATTCATGAAACGGTTAAGGAGCATCTTGGTACAATAAGCCAGGATGCATTTGTCGAGATCGCATTCTATGGCGGCAGCTTTACGGCAATAGACAAGGTGCTTCAGGAAGAATTCCTGAAACATGCCTGGAGTTATATAGAAGCCGGGAAGGTATCGGAGATAAGGGTATCCACGAGGCCTGACCGGATCGATACAGAAATATTGGAAATGCTCAAAAAGTATGGAGTCAGGACCATAGAACTCGGGGTGCAGAGCCTTGACGACGAGGTACTCAGGGCCAGCCTCAGGGGCCACGATTCGGCCGTAGTTTTCAGATCGGCAAAGCTTATAAAAGATATGGGATTCAGGCTTGGGATACAGATCATGACAGGATTGCCCGGCGATACAAGGGAAAAATGCATGGAAACGGCACGGAAGGTCGTTTCGATGTCGCCTGACGTCGTACGGATATATCCGGTTCTCGTCATTAAAGGCACCGGGCTCGAAAGGCTCATGGAGAAAGGGGATTACAGGCCACAGACGCTTGAAGAGGCCGTTGATCTGTGCGCAGAATTACTGAGGCTGTTTGAAGACAATGGGATCGATGTGATCAGGGTCGGCCTGCAGCCCACGGAAAATATAAGGGAAGGCGCCGGCTCCGATGTGGCGGCCGGTCCCGTACACCCTGCATTCAGGCAGCTGGCACAGGCCAGGCTTTCGTTGAAAAGGATCGAAGAGATAATAGATTCACAGCATCTCTCGGATGCACAGGAACTTATTATTTGCACCGGGCCTTCGAACATTTCCGATGTGGTCGGCCAGAAACGGTCCAATATAGAATCTTTGAAGAGCAAATACGGTTTTGCCGATGTCAGGGTCATGCCTGATCCGAAACTTTCCAGGGAAATAATATCCCGTGCGATTTCATCGGCTGATTAGCACTGTTTACAGACCTTGATGTCATCCGTTCTGTTGTTTCGTTTTGCTGCTCAGACAAATTTTCGTGTAGAACTTGTTACCAAAGCCGTGACGATGGTCATCCAACCATTTGGGGTTGCTTCGTGGACAGCTACTGGCCGGCTCATTTGCTCCAATGAGGGCGCAGGTCACTCGCCGTCCGTGGCTCGGGACCAGCGCCGGCAGCGTCCGTGCTGCCGGTTGTGGTGCCTGATGCCTCATTCGAGCTGCATGACCCGGCCGTATCTGTAGCACTTGCAACCCAGTAATGGTGTGTATGACCATCGTCGTGTCTTTGGCCTTGATCCTGAAAATACAAATGGCGTCTGCGCAGCAAAACCATATATAAGAACGGATGACACAAAACTTAAGATGCGCTCCAGGCAGCAAGCTAATGAAATAATATTGCTTAACCCACAAATTATGTTAAAATGAAAATGCACCAATGACAAACGGAGGGATCCATTTGTACTTAAAGCGGCTAGAATTACAGGGCTTTAAATCTTTTGCTGAAAAAATCAGGCTGGATTTCAACGGCGGCATCACGGCAGTAGTCGGTCCGAACGGCAGCGGCAAAAGCAATATAGCAGATGCGATCAGATGGGTCCTTGGAGAACAAAGCATAAAAACACTCCGCGGAAGCAAGATGGAAGACGTTATTTTTGCAGGCACCGAGCACAGGAAACCTCTCGGTTTTGCTGAAGTCACCATCGTCCTCGACAATTCCGATTCAACGCTTCCCATAGAGTACGACGAAGTCGCGATCACACGCAGAGTTTACCGTTCAGGGGAAAGCGAATACCTGATCAACAAAACCAACTGCAGGCTGAAGGATATAACGGAACTGCTGCTTGACACAGGTATCGGGAAAGACGGTTATTCCGTTATTGGACAGGGAAGGATCGACGAGATCCTCAGCACCCGCTCCGAAGACCGCCGGCAGATATTCGAGGAAGCCTCCGGGATCATGAAATACAAGGTCAGGAAACAGGAAGCTGAGAAAAAGCTTGAACTCACCAGGCAGAACCTTGAGAGGATAAACGACATCATAACGGAACTCGAGGCCCAGTTGGAGCCTCTCAGGGAGCAGTCCGAAAAAGCGCGCAGGTTCCTGGATCTGAGAGAAGAACTGAAAGTCCTTGATGTCAACGTATATCTCGACAACATGAAAAAATCCAGGGAAAGGCTCGAAACTCTGGAACAGCAGCTAAAGACAGTACAGGACCAGATAAATGACGAAAATAAAAAACTTGAAGAGATCACGAACTCAAACAGGGAAAAGACAGACCTTCTCAAGTCCCTGGATGAGAAGCTCGAGGCCGCGAAACAGGTATATTATGAAACCGAAGGCAATCTTGAGCGCTGCAACTCCGAGATATCGCTGAGCAAGGAAAAGATAGCAAATTTAATGCAAAACATTGAAAGGCTCGACGCTGAAAAGGCTGAATTAAATGAAAAGATAGAAGCCCTTGAGAGCGAGGAGGCAAACAAGCAAAACAGGCTGAATTACCTGGAGAAGCAGCTTGAAGATTACAGTACCAAACTGGCGGCATATGAGAAGCAGATGGAAGAACTCCTCAAAACGCTGGATGAGGAAGAAAGGAAAATCGAACTGCTCAAGTCCGAAATAATGGACAAGATGGACATATATTCGGATAAGAAGCTTCAGATCAGCAATCTGAGGACGCATATAGAAAATATGCAAAAACGCCAGAGAAGCATCGATACCGATGTGTACCAGAACATAGTCGAAAAAGACAGGGAAAAGATGAAAAAGGAGGAACTGGCTGAAAGCATCAGGAAAGCCGAAAAACTCATAAAAGAGCATAAGGAAAAGATATCGGCCCTGTCCGGCGAACGCGGGGAAACCGACAGGATGCTTTCGGAACTCCGTGCAAAGCAGAGCAAAATCAATTCAGATATACAGTTCAAAAGCTCAAGGGTCCGTACCCTGAGGGAAATGGAGCAAAGGCTGGAAGGCTACAACAGGAGCGTCAGGGAAGTGCTCCAGGCCTGCCATGCGTCGCCCCAGTTCGGCAAAGGCATACATGGGGCATTGGCACAGCTGATCGAGGTTGACAGGAAGTACGAGACAGCCATAGAAATATCCCTTGGCGGCGCTCTCCAGAACATAGTCACACAAACCGAAGAAGATGCAAAAAAGGCAATCGAGTTCCTGAAAAAGAACAAACTAGGAAGGGCCACTTTCCTGCCGATCAGTTCTGTAGAAGGCAAAGGATTCGACAGCCAGACACTTGGGCGTATAAAGCAATGCGAAGGGTTCTGCGGCATCGCTTCCGACCTGGTAAAGCATGATCCGCTATACAACGGGATCATCAGGAGCCTGCTTGGAAAAGTAGTCGTTATAGACGATCTGGACAACGGCATAAAGATGGCGCGCAAATTTGGCTACTCTTTCAGGATAGTTACTCTCGAAGGCGATCTGCTCAATACGGGCGGCGCAATTTCGGGCGGAAGCATCGAGAACAGGGGCACAGGCATCCTGACCAGGAACAGGGAGATAGGCGAACTGGATGAAGAACTGAAAGCCCTGAAGCAGCAGGAGTCTGAAGTAAATAATGACATCCGGCTGCTCACTGAAGATATTTCCCGGATCGAAGCCGAAATAGCCTCGATCGAAAAGGAAATCAAGGATAACGAACTCATTAAGATAAGAGATGAAAGCCATCTTGCACAGACAGACGAAAATATCAGCAAACTGTCCGCCCGTATAGACATGCTCAGGCAGGAGAAAGAACAGCTTGAGCGGCAGATAAAAGAAACAGAGGACGAACTGGTCAAATATGAGCTTGAGCTTTTGCAGACGGAACAGGAGATCAACGAAGCGAAGAAAACCGTATCAGAGTTCCAGGAAAAGCACAAGGAAGACCAGGCGGTCCGTGATGCTTTGCACCAGGACATAACCGATTTCAAGATCTCGGTAAATTCTATACTGGAAAGCATAGCAGGCGTAAAGGAGAATGCCGACAGGCTCCGT
>DAOSCC010000173.1:0-1786 GCA_035361135.1 Clostridiales bacterium
AGCGTTCCTCAATCTGTTTGCATGTGTCGCCGGGTTCGAACCGTCTGTGCTCAGGGCAGTGTTAATGGCCTGCGTTCTCCTTCTGGCCGCTGTTATTTACCGGGAGCCGGACATCTATACTTCGATCGCTGTTTCATGCATCATTATGCTGGTGTTAAGCCCGTACATGCTTTTCAATATCGGTTTCCAGCTCTCGTATGCTGCAACACTGAGCATTGTGATGCTGTACGGGAATATCAGCCGGGCAATACGCTGCCGTTTCATCCCGAAAAAGACTGCCGATGTGATCGCAGCGACCCTGGCTGCCCAGATCGGTGTGCTCCCCGTAACGATCATGCATTTCAATAAGGTCTCTGTCATTTCGCTGATACCAAACATACTGGCAGCGCCGATGCTCGGCGTAATAACCGTTCTCGGGGCGCTGATGGCGGTCCTGGGGCAGTTCAGCCTCACACTGTCGGTACTTATCGGATATGTGAACAATATTCTGCTGAGTGCTGTGCTGTACATCACCAAATGGTCTGCTTCGCTGCCATGGGCGACTTTCAGGATGGTCACTCCGCCGGCGGCTGCTGTCATTATCTATTACATGATGGTATTATACCTGCTCTGGTATGCCCCTTTAAAGGGAATCAAGCTGAAACTGAAGCATGTATCCGCAGTATTGCTGCTTTCGGCGGCTGTTTGCCTTATGTTTGTCGTCAGGCCCGCCTGCCTTGAGGTGGTGTTCCTTGATGTTGGCCAGGGGGACAGTACGTTCATCAGGACAAGCAGCGGCATGACAGTGCTGGTCGACGGCGGGGGCAGCAGTAATCCGGATGTGGATTCGGGAGTCGGAGAACTGACAGTGGTGCCGTTTCTGCTGGACAGTGGAGTTGCAAGCCTTGACGCCGTCATAGCCACCCATGCCCATACCGACCACACACAGGGGCTTATGGATGTCATGGAGATGCTTGGAGTCAGAAATCTCATCATTCCTTCACTCGATGATGAGGCCTGTTTTGCGGAACTGCTGGAACTGGCGGGGAATAAGGGCATACCTGTAACTAGATGTTCGAGCGGCATGGTGATAAACCTGGACAGGAACACCTCCTTGTATGTGCTAAATCCGGAAGCCCGCTGCAAAGAAGATGAGGATTCGCTCAACAACACGTCGCTTGTGCTGAGGCTGTGCTATAAAGACATTTCGCTTCTCTTTATGGGGGACGCAGAGAAAGAAGTCGAGGAAAAGTTGGCGAACTCGGCGTTTGCACAGTTGCTCGACGCTGATGTCATCAAAATAGGGCACCATGGTTCCGCCACTTCGACCGGCGAATCATTCATCGAAGCGGTCGATCCCGTGGCAGCGGTGATCAGCACCGGCAGGAACAATTTCGGGCACCCTTCGAAAAAAGTGCTCAGACTGCTTGAAGAGAAGGGGATAAGGTATTTCCGGACGGATGAATGCGGGGCCGTGCTGCTGAAAAGCGACGGGAAAAGGATACGAATCAGGGGCACTATTGGCAAATAAGCATAATGCATGCTGTGCCGTAACGTGCAAATATGTTTGTGATGCTGTGCAATGCAAGTAAACATAAGCGAAGCGCAGCCTAGAGATGTATAGTCAGAGCGAGGACCAGCAAGCCGACTGTCTGAGCAAAAATGCCACGACGAAAAATCCATTCCATGCATTTTTGCGAGTTTCGGCTTGCCCGAGCTGAACTATAACAGCTCTTGCAAACGGAGCTTCAGTTTACGGCATTGCACAGCATCACAGGCATACCGTGATACTATGGAGGTACTATGC
>DAOSCC010000173.1:1886-5186 GCA_035361135.1 Clostridiales bacterium
TTTACGGCATTGCACAGCATCACAGGCATACCGTGATACTATGGAGGTACTATGCTGCGATACTGTGCAATGCAAGTGAACATAAGCGTAGCGCAGCTTAGAGATGTATAGTCAGAGCGAGGACCAGCAAGCCGACTGTCTGAGCAAAAATGCCACGACGAAAAATCCATTCCATGCATTTTTGCGAGTTTCGGCTTGCCCGAGCTGAACTATAACAGCTCTTGCAAACGGAGCTTCAGTTTACGGCATTGCACAGTATCTCAGGCATGTCCATGCCTTGAAAAAGGGCCGGCGTATTGCTAAAATCAAGAAAAGCACATAAAGAGAGTTGGATTGTATGGCGCCAAAAGACTCGTATCTCGGAAACGAAAAGATACTCTGGAAATCCATAAAAGAAAACAAGATAGGAAAACTTTACCTTTTCTTCGGACCCGAAGAATATCTCATAAGGAACTACTGCGAACAGATGGAGAAAAGACTGCTGGAGGAGGAATTCAGGCTGCTGAACAAGGTTGTCCTGAATAGCAAGGCAACGCCGTCGCAGATAATGGAGAACTGCCTTACATATCCTGTCTTCAGCAACAGAAGGCTGGTCATCGTCAGGGATTCGGGCCTTTTCAGGTCCGGCAGAAAAAGTGACGATACGGGCGAAGCAGGCGAAGATGCAGGGAAAAAGGCAAAAGGGACCAGAAGCAGGGGAAAGGACGCTGATGAGCTTTCGGAGTTTCTCCAGAATTTGCCCGAACATATCTGCCTTGTTTTTATTGAGAAAGAGATCGACAAAAGGGTTAAATATGTCAGCCTGGCGGAAAAATACGGGCTCGTGGTGCAGTTCGATTTCAGGAAACCCGATGAACTGGCGGAATGGGTAATCAAGAGGCTGAGAGAGATGCAGCATGACGCGTCGCCGAGAACGGCTGCGATGATTGTCGACTACTGTGAGCCGTCAATGGATGATATACTCAATGAACTCAACAAGCTGTGCGCATATGCCGGTGACCGGAAGATGATAAATGAAGATGATGTCGCCAAAGTCTGTACCAGGTCGGTCAAAAGCAGGATCTTCGACCTCACCGATGCCCTGGCGGCCAAACAGAGCCGTACCGCGCTTTCGATCCTCAATGACATGGCAGCGCTGAAAGAGCCTATGCCAAGGATCACATTCATGATAGCCAGGCAGTTCAGGCAGTTGATCCAAGCCAAGCTGATGGTGCGGGAGGGCGCAGGGAAGAATGAAATAGCTTCGTTCTTCAAAGTGCCGCCATTCATAGCCGAGAAAATAATAAAGCAGGCTGCCGGCTTTGATATGGACAGCCTCAGGAAGGCAGTTGATACCGGACTTGAACTGGATCTTGCCGTGAAGAACGGCAGGCTGGACGACAAGGCGGCCATAGAGCTTCTGATCACAAGCCTTTTGGCGCCCGGCAGGTCCATTTCCGCCCGGTAAAGCAAAACTGCCGGAACAGGCAGCCCGGCAAAATAAAAAAGCCCGGCCGCCTGGAATTTTCCATTTGCTGCTCGCGCTTTTTTTATTGTGCTATTTATGGATACAGCAAATCCCGGAATCGGGAATTACTTGCCTGCTGCAGCATTGAATGCCCTTACCAGCTGTGATTTTTTTCTCGCAGCGGTGTTCTTGTGGAGGATGTTCTTTGCTGCTGCCTTGTCTATAGCCTTGATCGTGGCTTTCAGGATCTCAGGCGCAGACTCGCTGTTTGCAGCTATAGCTTCCCTGCACTTCCTGACGGCAGTCCTGAGAGCCGACTTCTTCATGCTGTTCCTGATGGTTTTTTTCCTGATCACCAATACCCTTTTAGCAGCAGATTTTGTATTTGCCAAGCTTTTCACCTCCTGCGGTCCGATTTTTTTCAACATGTGATATTCTACCATGAACATTTTTAAAAAGCAAGGATAAAAAAAACGGGTTTTGTGAAAAACTAAAACCCGGTACTATGCATAAATCCGGAATCATATCAAGGAGAGAAACCAACGATGGCGGAACTGGGAAACAAAAGGACGGACCTTACTCTCGAAGCCCATGAGCTTTTAAGGGAGAAGGCGGTAAGAGAGCAGAAAGCGCAGCAGGATATCCCCGGCATTGAAGTTGAGAATGACGGGGATGAGCGGATAAAGATAACCAGGGTCCGGGTCACGTCCCGTACCGGCGAGGTTTCCATAGGGAAGCCGATGGGCAACTATATCACTCTTGAGGTGCCGGGACTGAAGGAAAATGACAGGGATCTGTATGAAGATACATGCAGGGCCCTGGCAAAAGAGCTGACAAGCATAATGAAGCTTGAAGACAAAACGCTGACTCTGGTGATCGGCCTGGGAAACTGGAACGTTACTCCCGATGCCCTTGGCCCGAAAGTGGTGTCGAACATGATGGTGACCCGGCATCTGCTGGAATACCTGCCGGACCAGGTCGATGAAGGCGTAAGGCCGGTCTGCGCCGTAGCTCCCGGTGTCCTCGGCATTACGGGGATAGAGACGGGTGAGATCGTAAAGGGAATAGTCGACAGGATACACCCTGATTATATCATAGCCATTGATGCACTTGCGGCAAGGAAACTGGAAAGAGTGAACACGACGATACAGATAGCGGATACCGGTATTGCCCCGGGTTCCGGTGTAGGCAACAAAAGGATGGAACTTTCAAAAGACACGCTGGGCGTACCTGTACTGGCTATAGGCGTACCGACGGTGCTGGACGCGGCTACCATGGCGAACGATGCCATCGACCTGGTGCTGGACAGCCTTATCGGACAGGCCCGGCAGGGAACAGATTTCTACAATATGCTGAAGAACATTGACAGGGAAGAGAAATACAGCCTCATTCGCGAAGTGCTCGAACCCTATTCGGGAAACCTGATCGTCACGCCCAAGGAGATCGACGATGTGGTGAGAAGGGTTTCGAAAGTCATAGCCAATGGGCTTAACATAGCCCTGCACAAAGGAATCGACCTTGATGACATCGACCGGTATATAAATTAAGCAAAGGAAAGCAGCGTCGGCGCGTCGGCTGGCGGCAGCTGCCGGTACCGCTCATTCCGGGCTTTATTTTGACCCCCGAAAGAAGTATAATTAAGAAAGCGCAGTTATATTTACAATGTATCCACTATTCGTCATTCGGGGGTCGGGATGAAGCAAAGCGGAAGATATGTGGTCATACTCATAGCGGCAATGGCATTGTGGAATACCGTTGTAATAAAGCCGTTGAAAATACTGTCCGTTTTTTTCCATGAACTGGGCCATTCATTCATGTCCGTCATTTTCGGGAATGGTATAGCAGGTTTCAGG
>DAOSCC010000174.1:0-1635 GCA_035361135.1 Clostridiales bacterium
ACGATACTTACGATGCTCTTGAACATACTGACCGCGACAGAAAGCGAGTAACCTCCGTTGCCCATTGCAAGGGTGTATACGTACAGGTCGAGAACCTGGATATATTCCTTGTTGAATGCATTCTGGAACACGTAGAACTGCTCAAATCCGTTGGAGAGGAAATTTGCCAGGTTCAGCATTACAATTACGAAATAGGTCGGCAGCAGGCTTGGGATAGTTACGTACCAAATGATCTTCATCCTGGAAGCGCCGTCCACTTTAGCCGCGGTGATCAATTCTTCGTCGATGCCGGCTATGGCCGCAATGTACATGATAGCCGCCCAACCGGCATTCTTCCAGGTCAGCCAGAGCCACATCTTGAAATATATGTGCTCGGATGATGCAAGGAATATCTTCGGCTCATCAAGCAGTCCGAGGTTCATCGCTATCGTATTGACAGCGCCCGTGCTGCTGAATACCGAATATGCTATCGAATATACAAGGACCCAGCTTATAAAATTGGGGAGTGTTGTGACTGTCTGAACGAACTTTTTGAATGGAGTACACCTGATCTCATTGAGGAATACTGCAAACATCATCGGGAACCATGAGAAAGCAAGGCTTATCCCGCTTATGGCAAATGTGTTCCGCAAAACCGAGAGAAGTTGTGTGACCCTGACTTTGTTCGAAACCATCGTCTGGAACCACTTGAAGCCGACAAACCTGTACATCCTGTGATCCCGATCCGTTGCTGACTGCATGGCTTAATGCATGTCAACAGTATATAAGTACCATACCTCCCAGGATACTTATGAATATACCTGCACCTGTCCGATCCCGTGCCGGCAACACTTGCAACCAAAGTGCAAATAACCGCAGATAGCGCTTAGCCTAAGTCTATTGCTGGATTGCAAGGACTTGGTTTACGCCATATTCGAGGCGCTAAAAAGGGTAAAGACAGTATTGCCAATGGTATTCAGTTCATACAGAACTTTATACCGTCGGATGCTGGAATGATTTTTCCGATTATAATATTGCATGTGCTTGGTTTATTATCCGGTTTGATCTTTGATTGCCGAATCAATCATACGGTCATGCCGGACCTTTCAAAGTCGATCTGATATTTACAGGCCATTTGGGCTCTTCCGGATCATTCGGACAGCTCATTTGCCATTTGATTATCTTCAGATTATCGGTCCGGTCCATAGCAATATTTTCAAGTTATCAAATCTGTCCATAACATCACGTCACTTCATTTTCTCCTTCAGTTCCATCAACCTGTCTCTCAGGAATGCGGCCTTTTCAAACTGAAGTTCTCTCGCCGCTTCCTTCATCTCTTTCTCCAGCTTGCCGATCAGTGCCTGCCGGTCAGATTCGTCCATTTGCTCTGTGTCCTGAGTAAATGCGTACTTTGTACCACCCTCTGCGGCTTTTATCGTCTCTAGTGTGTCACGCACTCCCTTTTGAACGGTAGTCGGAGTGATCCCATGCTTGAGGTTATATTCCATCTGTATCTTTCTTCTCCTGTTGGTTTCGCTGATGGCTCTCTGCATGGAATCCGTGATGGTATCGGCATACATTATGACTTTCCCCTCAACATTCCTCGCCGCACGGCCTATGGTCTGTATCAGCGATGTCTCGGAACGCAGGAATCCT
>DAOSCC010000174.1:1645-5184 GCA_035361135.1 Clostridiales bacterium
CGTCGAAAACGCCGAGTCTGAGGTCTCTCAAAAGTTCGACTCTTTCAAGGGTTTCAACATCGGAATGCAGGTACTCTACTTTGAAGCCAAGTTCCTTCAGATAGGCCGTCAGGTCCTCCGCCATCTTTTTGGTCAGCGTGGTGACCAGGACTCTTTGCTGTTTTTCGACGCGGATCCTGATCTCGCCGATCAGATCGTCTATCTGGCCTTTTACCGGACGCACTTCGACTTCCGGATCGACCAGTCCCGTAGGTCTTATTATCTGCTCCACGATCTGCTGCGAGTGTTCTCTTTCATACTTTCCGGGTGTGGCGCTGACATATATGGCCTGTTTGACTTTCCCTTCGAACTCTTCGAACGTCAGCGGCCTGTTGTCGAACGCCGACGGGAGCCTGAAGCCGTACTCCACCAGCGATTCCTTCCTTGAACGGTCTCCGTTGTACATGCTTCCGATCTGAGGGACGGTCACGTGGGACTCGTCTATGAAGACCAGCATGTCGTCCGGGAAGTAATCCAGCAGTGTATATGGCGGACTGCCGGGCTCCCTGCCGCTGATATGCCTTGAGTAGTTCTCTATGCCCTGGCAGAAACCGACTTCCTGCAGCATTTCAAGATCGTACCTGGTCCTTTGCTCAAGCCGCTGCGCTTCCAGCAGTTTGCCCTGCTCCCTGAACTCCTTCAGCCTCTCCTCCAGTTCCTGCTCTATCGATGATACGGCTTTGAGCATCTTTTCCCTCGTCGTCGCGTAATGGTTCGCAGGGAAAATTGCGGCATGCGTCCGGACACCTATGATCTCGCCGGTCAGGTAATCGACTTCCGATATCTTCTCGATCTCGTCTCCGAAGAACTCCACCCTCAGGACATGGTCCGTCGAGCCCGGGGGGAATATCTCAAGCACGTCTCCTCTTACCCTGAACCTGCCTCTCCTGAAGTCGACCTCATTCCTTTCGTACTGGATATCCACCAGTTTCCTGATCACTTCATCCCTGTCCTTTATCATGCCGGGGCGCAGTGAGATCATGAGATCCGTATAGTCCTCGGGGTCGCCGAGGCCGTAGATGCAGGATACGCTTGCCACGATGATGACGTCGCGCCTCTCAAAAAGCGCTGCCGTAGCAGAGTGCCTGAGCTTGTCTATCTCATCGTTTATAGATGAATCCTTTTCTATATATGTGTCCGTTGACGGTATATATGCTTCAGGCTGGTAATAGTCGTAGTAGCTGACGAAGTACTCGACCGCATTGTTGGGGAAAAACTCCCTGAACTCGCTGCACAGCTGGGCAGCCAGCGTCTTGTTGTGCGCTATGACCAGCGTCGGCCTCTGGACCCTTTCAATAACGTTCGCCATCGTGAACGTCTTCCCGGATCCTGTCACGCCAAGCAGCGTCTGGTGCCTGTAGCCCCTGTTCAGCCCCTTCACCAGCCTGTCCACCGCCTCCGGCTGATCGCCGCACATCTTATATTCCGATACTATCTTAAACTCCGGCATACATCCTCCTTTTAGTGGGGACACTTCTCACCTTTTTGACATTTTCAGAGCAATCCGCCTGGAGGGACGCTTCTCACTTTTGTGACATTCCCTCATCCGGATCAACTGATACCTTACCTGTCCCTCCGGTAGGGGACAGTTCTCACCTTTTTATCTTTTCAAAGAGGCACTGAAAACATACTGGAGCATCATCGTCCTGCTATGTTCAGTCCGGCACGGCTGTGATGCTGTTCGCCGAACCGTTAATCACGTATTTTAACATTTATAAAAGTGTTGAAAACGTGAGAACTGTCCCCACCATTATAGCATAAATTATAAGTGAAATTTTTCAATTTTCCATGTAACTTGTGACGATTTTTTGTTGACATGACCTTTTGTCTGGTGTGATAATATGAGGAAAACTACTATAGTGGGAGCTGGTAGTATGATCGTTGCAAAATTTGGCGGAACTTCTCTGGCGTCTGCCAGTCAGATAAAGAAAGTATGCAATATCATCACCTCTGACCCGGAACGCAGGATAATCGTGGTTTCTGCCCCGGGCAAGCGCAGCAGGGACGATATCAAAGTGACGGATATGCTGATTGCGTGCGCGCAGGCAGGTCTCGAAAAAGGTAATGCCGACGTTGAAATGAACGCAGTGGTGGCGAGATTTGCAGAGATCGCGTCAGAACTTGGTCTTTCCGATGACATTATCGATACCATCGCCGGCGACATAAGGGCACGAGTGAACAGTGACAAATCAAACAAGGAAAAGTACACAGATAATCTCAAGGCGGCAGGCGAAGACAACAGTGCGAAGCTTGTTGCCTCATATCTGCGGAGCATTGGTTATGATGCCCGTTATGTCAACCCGAAGGATGCCGGCCTAATACTCAGCGACGAATACGGCAATGCCCAGGTTCTGCCTCAGTCATACGAGAACCTGAAAACGCTTTCGGATTATCCGGGGATCACCATATTCCCCGGCTTTTTCGGATATTCGCTGAGCGGCGAGGTCGTAACGTTCCCGAGAGGCGGCTCCGATATTACAGGTTCGATACTTGCCGCTGCAGTAGATGCCGATCTTTATGAGAATTTTACTGATGTGGACAATGTTTACAGCGCCAATCCCAATCTGATAGAAAACCCGAAACCGATAATCGAGATTACATATCGCGAAATGCGCGAGCTTTCTTATGCAGGTTTCAGCGTTCTGCAGGAAGAAACTCTGATTCCGGTATACAAAAAGGGCATTCCTGTAAGGATAAAAAACACAAACAATCCGTCAGCTCCCGGAACCACCATTGTAAAGGAACGCCACAATATAACGGAGCCTGTTGTAGGTATCGCAGGCGATTCGGGATTTTGCTTTATTTACCTGAGCAAATACCTGATGAACCGCGAAATCGGTTTTGGCCGCAAACTGCTGCAGATCCTGGAAGAAGAGCATATTCCGTTCGAGCACATGCCGTCAGGGATCGATAATATCACGATAATACTGAAGCAGGCCCATTTCACCGAACAGAAAGAAAAGAAGATCGTCGACCGTATCGTAAACGAGCTTGAAGTCGATGATATTTCGGTGCAGAGGAACCTTGCCCTTGTCATGATCGTCGGCGAAGGCATGCGGAATACTGTCGGAATCACCTCAAGGGCCTCTGGTGCGCTGGCAAGAGAGAATATCAATCTGGATTTGATCAGCCAGGGTCCATCCGAGGTAAGCATGATATTCGGAATAAAAGATTACGAGAAAGACAGGGCTATAAGAGCTCTGTACAATGAGTTCTTCAAATGAGTTGTGATTCGAGTTTCGCAGATATGCGGGGATTCAGTTTGTTATTTGATGAGTTTTTCAGCAGCTACCTGAGAATACAGATGCTGGAGAACAATTATGTAAGTGCTTCAGCGTATAGAATAATGACATAATAATAACTTAGGTGCTGCGGTTTTCGTCCAGGCTTTTAGTTATGCTATATCAGGTCAAGGCGCCATAGCAGTTCAAGAATTGCTGACTGTTCCGGCAGCCAGGCTGAAATGGTCAAACGCGGCCAATTCCTGCCGGAACAATGCC
>DAOSCC010000175.1:0-5174 GCA_035361135.1 Clostridiales bacterium
GATCAATACTATATGTCCGTTCTGATAGTCGTCGACATCAATGTAATGCAGCTTGACGCCTCAGGAAGGTTCCGGCCCAGGGGCACCATGACCCGTGCCGAGGCTGTGGCCGCATTCGCAAGGCTGCTGGAACTGACCGGCGAACTGTAAACTGGGTGGTCGGCAGCCGATGTATCGAGCAAGAGGTGATATGCCAATGAAGCAAAACTTAAGAGAAAACAGCAGAATAAACAACGGGATATACAGGAGACCGCACAGGAGTGCAGCAGGCATACTGGCCTTTTTGCTGCTGGCCGCGCAGTTCATCATTGCAGTTCCGGCAGCTGCGGCAGACAATCCGCCTCAGCCTGCGCCCGAAAAGCTCAGGGTCGAAGCCATTTACGACCAGGCGCCGAATGTTCAGCCTGCCATAGGCTATAACGAATACGACAAATATTATGTCGACCTGAAGAGTGACAAAATCGCGCGTCCCCTGAATACTCCGGCTACCCCGAGCATATACCTGAACTACTATCTGCAGGAAGTAACCAAGCCGTACAAGCCGGCAAAGCCTACTATCCTGAAGGAAGCGGATGTGCCTGCGGATACTTCCGCAGACAACAAGATACGCCTTAGAGAACTGAATTCAGGTACTGTTTACTATGCTTATTCCAGGGCCTACTACACTTATACTACTGCCGAGGCGGGCACTTATACCAGCCCTGAATCGACACCGTCCAATACAGTAAAGTTCCTTACGGATATAGAGATAGAAGCCTATTCCTACGGCCCGAACCAGATAAGAATAGTGTGGGATGACGTGTGGAACGCAGGCAAAAGAATGGATTACAAACTCTACGTTTCTGAAAACAGCCAATTTACAAATACTCCTCCCATATATATCGGGCAGGAGCAGATAGGCCAGAACGGGCCGGTGAGAGTCAACGAATCGACCGGCAAGCTCGAGTACATACACACCGTAAGGGATCCGGGAAGAGTATATTACATAAAAATTGAGCCGAATACAACCGAAACGGAACTCAAACGGTCGCCTTCCAGCAAGGTCGTAGCTGTCAGCAGCTTCATACTTGCCAAAACGACCAGGGTGTCGGTGGATCCGGCCACAGGCAACACCATATGGAAACTGGAATGGAGCCCCGTGGTCACGGGCCTGAGCGGCAGCGATATAAAAATCACGTACCATATATACAGGGGCACCGGGACCGCCGGCAGCATAGAGCAGTATATAGCGGCAAAGAATGACACTACGTTCTTCCTGACGGTAGCACCGGGCGAAGAAAACTACTATTACATCATAAAGGCAATAGTTACGAGGAATGGCCAGGATCTTTATCCGGGCATACCGATCACTTCTTCGAAGATATATATCAAGGAGTCGGAAGTCGCTGCGAAACCGGCCGTACCGGAACTAGTCACCGAACTGTCCGACGCTGCCATGACGGTAAGGCAGGAGATAAACGCCACCGACGCGACTATCCTGTGGAGAGTCCCGCGCAAGGGGAACGGGGAGGTCGACAGCGATGTCATGTATGATATCTGGCTCGTAACCGACCCGAATCTTATAAATAATCCGCCGGCCGGCAGCAAAATAGCATCTGACCTGAAAATGAACCAGGGCAACTATGTTATGAGCGGCAACATACTGCTTGGCTATAAATATACGATCAGGGACCTGGTCCCGAACACCACGTATTATCTGAAGATCGTAGCAAAAAAGAACTACATCGAATATGTGGACAGCATGCTGCAGAACGTGACACTTGAGTCTGATCCGGCGTTGAAGATGTTCATAACGCCGGCCCTGGGTCCCACCGACCAGCCTGTCGTGCCCGGAACGCCTCCCCTTAAGCTGAAAAAGGACAAACAGGGCAAGGAAATGGTCACCAGCACGACGGTTGTCATAACGCTGAAGAACAAATGGTATGAGGAGTACACGAACAAAAAGACACCGGACGCCGAACCAGGCGAATATTCCTGGTATTTCAGGACGCCTTCGCAGTTGGACGAGATAAGCGCTGATCTGGTCGACAAGCTGGAGTCCGGCGATAGTTCAGTCAACCCGCTTAGATTCAGAAAAGTGGAATATGACGAGGGAGTGACCATTGACGTCGGTGTTATCGAATATGTCCCGGGAATGGATTACAATGACCTTGAAAATATACCGGCTGACAAGGTGATCGGGCACACGGTGACGGCAAACGATCCCGACGAGGATATCAATGCTGAAGACAACGTCAGGGATAACCTCAGGCACAATGTGGACATCACGCTGTATGACCTCGAACCGAACAAGACCTATGTAATATGGGTGCGGGCTGTCCGCCGCAGTGTAAACCTGATGTCAGGCCCGTCGGATCCCATCCTGGTGACGACGATGCCCGAACTGCCGGTCGAGGCAGAGAAACCGACTGTACCTGTGTTCAATTATCATTATGCCGGCGACACATTCATAGATCTTGGCTGGAACTTCAACAGCCAGTACATTTATTACCTGGTGTACGGGACAGCCGACGACATGTCCAAAGCCGTCGGCAGGATCACGATAACGCCGCAGGATCTGGAATATACCACATATTACAGGGTAAACGGCCTTAAGCCGGATACGGTCTATTATTTCTGGATACAGGCGGAAGCGGCCAGCGCCGCAGGCGAGAAAAAACAGTCTGATTTCAGCGACTCCTATATCGTGAAAACGCAAAAGGAGATACCTCCGGATACGCCTCTGGGATTCGGCGTAAAGGACAGGACCAAAGACAGCATAACATATGAATGGCTGGCTGTGGAGGGAATGGAATACATACTCGAAATAGATGACGGTATCGATTATGCAGGCAGCACAAGGTATCATATCACCAATGCGTCCGAGTTCACTGTCACCGGCCTGAGATCCAACTTCAGGTATTATGCAAGACTGTATGCATATGATCCCGCAAAACAGCTGGAATCGGCGCCTACTCAAAGCGTCGTGGTCCGGACGCTCCGGTCGACTGATGATTACGATTCCAGTGAAGACCCCGACTATGTGATAATCGGCGATTTCATCATAAAGGACAGCTATGCGGTAAACGGCATATGGAAGGTCCGGATCACGGGAGTCAACGCTGACCGCTTCATACAGTATGTAAAAACCGATAACGTCCTCGATTATGTCATCGACCTGAAAACCATGCCCCAGGGGACAAAAACGATTTCGCTGATAATCTCGCAAAAGGTGTTCAAGGCATTGGGCACACTTGGCGAAAACCTGATGCTCAGGACTGTCAGCAATACCATTATTATCCGCCCAGGAGTCATGGCTGACAAAAACGGCATATATGGTTCGGCAACTTCCGAATCCGATTTCGTTATAGATATCGTCCTGCAGGCTGCTGCTGCAGGCGATACCGGCAACATGACATTCAAAACCCCTATATCGGACATCGCCGTGAGCCTGTCCGACGGTTTGCCGAAAAAGATCAGCAGCTTCGGCAAACCGCTGAAGGTGGAATATGAATATACTTCCGATGGATGGTACATACCTGGCACCACGTATGGCTACTATCTGCCGTCGGGTGAGAGCTCCTGGAAAAAGGTATCGCTGCAAAGAAACTATAATTATGACGCCGGTATCGGTACATTGGCATTTGAAGTGCCGGTCCCCGGCAGGATGGCGATAGCCGACCAGGGATCGGACTTCTATACCGACATATCAAGGAGCTATGCAAGACGTTCCATAGCCAATGTCGCATCGGTCCATGAACTCAAATCAGTGACAGGGAAGAAGTTCGAGCCTGAAAAAGACCTTACTGTCGGTGCGGCGGTCAAGTTCATGCTGGACATCATGGATACCGACTACGGCGTCAACTATATGACCCTGGCCGCAAGGGCAGGTATAATAAATGCGGCGGACACAGGCAGGGCCGATGAGAAATGTACGAGAGAACAGCTCATATCGATGGCGGCAAGGGTATGCGAGATAAAAACCGGGGACAGGATCGGGAATGACCAGACAGACCTGTCGGTATATAAGGACATTGGGCAGGCAAGCCCGGCGCTGCTGCCGCGTATAAGGTATGCATACCGTACCGGCGTGATAACCAGCAGGTTTTCAGACACGCTCGGCCCGAAGGATATCGTCACGCGGGCAGAAGCGATGGTGCTGCTGGAGAAACTGCTGCGCTACGCGGGTGAACTGTAAGGCTGTACGCCGGAAATCTCAAAGAATGCCTGCATGTTTTGCCGCAGGACAGAAAAAGGCAACTGATAAAGGCATGATTATTACGGAAAACAACGTATTTTTCTGCTTAATTTTTCATAAAGCATATTGGAAAGCCATATCAAAGCATCGCGAGGCGGCATCACACTTTTGCCGCCTCGCATTTTGCATCTCAAAGTGCTCATATCCTGACTTTATTAAATTTGAAGAATTATGATCACCATCCAGCAATGACGTCGGGCATAGAATTTTTTCATGTATACGCCCTATCAGATGAGGCAATAATTCTAGTGGAACCGAACCGCAATGATTATGTCAAGCTGGTTTTGCGGCATTGACCCGTTATCCGGCCGGGCATGGCAAATGTCCGATAAAGGGGGCGTACCATGAAACGATCGTTTATCTGCATTTTCACTTTTGTTTTATTTATCTCCATTTTTTACGTTTTAATGCATGCAGGCAGCCGGGATGTTCGCTCAGCGGCAGAAACCGTCATGAAAGCTTTTGAAATGACCGGTGCCGAAGCCACGGCTTCAGAGATATACATCAGGGGCAGATCCGAAAATCCCGGCTTCAATGAAGAAATGTCCCTCAGCCTTCTGGTTGAGATCGTTTCAGGCATCGGATCCGGGACCGGCGGAGCTGTGCCTGTTTTCTGCCCGATAGATACTGATTTTGCCATTGGACACGAAGTAAATTACATAATAGATGAAAATAAGAAAATACATATGACAGTGCTTGACCAGAAGGGGCCGGAGACCGGAAATACGCTGCTCATCAGCCTTTATGACATTTCCAGTGAACCTGAACTGCAAAAGTGCTATGAGGCTGTCACAGAAGTGCTGGACAAATACAGTATCGACCATGAAATAAACATAACTGTCACAGGATTCGTGAAAGGCAAGCTGGACGATGATGAAACAGCGGATATTTTCGACAGAGCCATGGGCAGCACAGGTGCATCAAGAGTCGAAGGCAT
>DAOSCC010000176.1:0-5138 GCA_035361135.1 Clostridiales bacterium
AAGGACCATCAGCCGGTTGAGCCCCGTGGAAAGCTCGTTGGTGGCCTTGATTACATCCTGGTGCGAAGATGCGCTCATGTAACTGTTGCGGGCCCGTATTACCGACTCGTATGTGTCTTTTTCATGCGCTGCATAACCCTTTACCGTTTCTACCAGGTTTGGTATGAGATCGAACCTTCTCTTCAACTGGACGTCGATCTGGCTCCATGAATTGGCTACCTTGTTGCGTTTGCTGACCAGTCCGTTGTAGCTGGCTATCACATAGATGACTGCCAGGACTGCGATTACTGCCAGAATGATCAGGAAAGTCGTCATTTGGATATCCTCCTTAATTAAAAATTGTACATTTCTTATATAAACATATAATCAAACTTTATTTCCGGTATCAGAACGCTCCTCCGCCGCCGCGGCCGCCGCCTCCGCCGGAGCCTCCTCCGAAGCCTCCGCCGCTGAAGCCCCCTCCCGAACCTGAAGAGGAGGATTGCTTGGAGTTGGCTACAGCCATTGCCCGATCTATCGCATGGTCAACGGAGTAAACGGTCCTGTCAAGCGTGCTGGTGAGCGAGCTCAGGCTGCGCAGGTTGTGACCATACATGTAAGTGAGCCTTGTGTTCTGCAGGTCGGCATCGGTGTATACGAGAGGAAGCTGCTTTATAACTTCCTTTGCAACACCAAGCGAAACCGCGTAGACCAGGTAGTGTTCCCACAGGACGATGGACGGCATTTCCGCCTTGTCGAGCCTGCTGAAATCTTTCAGGAAATTCCTGAAAGCCTTCCACATGGTATACTGTTCATTTCCGTAAGCAGAACGCCTGTTGAGCCTTGCTCCGAAGATGAGCATGATAAAGCCCGATATTATGACCAGTATCCCTGTCGGGTTTTCCGCCGCGGCAGTCAGGAAAAAGCCAAGGACGATATATGCTATGCCCGCAAGTACTGCAATTATCCTGCCTCTCCTGCTGGATTCGTCAAAGAAATTGTGCTTGGCGGCCTCTTTCTTGACCCTTTCGCACCAGTTCTGGTAATTCCGTGTGAATCTTCGCGCATCTGCTTCCGTTTTTACATGATCGGACACTTCGTCGAGGAACACGCGGGAGCCGTCTCCGATCTCATTGATGAACCAGTTCATAAGGTACGATTCGTGGCCTGTAAGACCGGACTGGGGAGCCTCGGGGTTCAGCGTCAGGCTGTAATCCTCGACCTCCTTGTCCCTGAAAAATCCCTCTTTTATATAAGATTCCTGCTTCAGTACCAGATGGCCTTTCCGCACCAGGTCCATCAGCGTCGCAGTGATATCCCGCTTGTCGACGCTGCCCGTGTTCATGAGCACGGACATTTCAGCCGGGGTGTATTCTCCCGGGAGTTCCCGGTAGTATTTGGCGTTGAATGAGCTTTTGAACTCCCTGTCATATTTGAGGTACAGCCGGATGATGAGCGGTATCCAGGCGATGAAGAGAACGATGCACAATACATCGGTTATCTTCTTTCTCTGCTGCTTTCTTTCCCTTTCTTCCGCAAGCCTCCTGTTGTATTCCTCCACTTGTTTGCGCGCCCTTTCTCGCTCGGCATTGGCCTCGTCAGCCATTTTCTTTTCGTTGTCGAGGATCCTCTGGAGCGCATCCTCAGCCTTTACCCTGGCTGATTCCGGGACGAGCCGCGGAGGGAACAGTACGAGGGTCTCCACATAATAACCCGGGTCAAGCCTGTCGAGTATGAAATCAACGTTCTGTCCGTCGATTATCTTAGATTCGCCGGTCAAAGGCCCGTGGCCGAACACTCTTATCTCATCCTTAAAAGCCCCTTTCGGCAGTTGGATATGTATCCTTATGTCGTTGAGAGGCACGTCCCAGCCGGTATCGATCAGCTTTCTGTTGAATTCGGCTATGTCATTGTATTTTGTCACCACATTCTTCAACCGGTACTTGTAGACAAAAGTCTTCCTCGTATTGCTGCTTTTTTCGAAAACTTTCAGATGGGCTATTTCATCTTCATGGTATACGTTGTAGGTGCCCGATGCGCCGGCGGCGTCCAGGCCGGTAGTGGAATTGACCGTGAACTCCTTTATGCTGATGCCGTCTTCTTCCACGTACACCGTCAGGTTTTCCAGACCATCGGTCTTTTCGTAGTCTATATCACGCAGGACACCGTTAAAATCGCCTACGAATTCATATGCGATCCTTTCTTCCACGTCGGCCGAACCGTCGGGATTGACGACGACATAGACGGTATACGCGTTGATTTTATAATACCTGCTGTCCGCGGAGACGCTTTGGCAGAATACCGACGATACCAGGATGAGCACGAGCAGTAAAAATACCGCTGACTTAATGCCTTTTTTCATTTTGCGCACCTCACAAGAAAATCACGCTGACCGGATCCAGCGATGCGGACCGGGTCCCGGGCCGCTAACTAAATTCTACCACATTATACTTGACATGCAATGTATTTGTTTGTTGAAAAATTATACAGGGGACAGAGCTTTCACGATATATTTCCGGAGGCCAGGATGCCCGGTCTCCGGATGGCCGCCGATCGACGTGGAAAATGAATAATCAGGGGATAAAATCGAACAATATGGATAGTACGATACAGAAAAATAAGGTAAGGCAGTGTAAACGTGATGGAGCATGATGCGGGACAAACCGCGAAGCAAAGCGGGAAGGGGAGGAAACGCCCCAATTTTCTGTTATGTGCAGTGATCGGCCTCGTGACGGGACTTGCCAACGGCCTGTTTGGTTCAGGCGGCGGTACGATCGCGGTACCCGCGATGGCGCACCTGCTCAAAGCCGAGGAACACAAAGCTCACGCAACTGCAATATCCGTGATACTGCCGCTTACTGTCGTAAGTTCGGTGTTCTATATCCTCAAAGGCCATGTGGACTGGGGCATAACGATCAAGGCGACGTTGGGAGGCCTCGTTGGAGGATACATCGGTGCGAAGCTGCTGAACAAGTGTCCTGATAAATTGCTGAGGAAGATATTCGCGGTGTTCATGGCGGCAGCAGGCATAAAAATGATTTTTTAGAAGGACCTGCAAAAAGGCCGGCAGACGGGGAGCAAAAAAGCCAAAAAGAATATGAGGATGCAGGCGGCAGGAGTTTTCCAGGGTAAATTGCAATAAAGGTTTTGTCGGAGCATCAGAAAAGGAGAATTGCAAGGGGAAGATGAGTTGAACAACTGGAACTGGATCGTTTTATTCCTGGCCGGGCTTGCGTCAGGGATCATAAGCGGCATGGGGATGGGAGGAGGCGCTGTCCTGATACCGGTGCTAGTCCTTGTTGCCAATCCGGGGCAGCACATCGCCCAGAGCGTCAACTTGCTGTATTTCATTCCGACAGCAGTTGTGGCATTAGTCATACATATCAGAAACAAAAGCATCGATTTCGGGATGGCGGTCCCCATCATCGCATTCGGCCTGGCGGGAGCGCTGGCAGGTTCATGGATAGCCGCATCGATGGAGGCCGGTCTGCTCAGGAAAATTTTCGGCGGGTTCCTGCTTGCGATGAGCGTGTACGAGATGTTCAGAAAAGGCAGGAACGACGCCGGGAAGTAATTTTTTATTCACAAACGGAGCGCATTAGTGGTATAATATTTAATCAATCATGATACAGGAGGTACGCTTTGGGGAACAGGAAAATCGCAGATACGGCATACGGGATACTTGAGGACAAAAAGGCCAGGGATATTGAAGTGATCGATATTTCAGAAGTATCGATACTCGCCGATTATTTCATAATCTGCAGCGGTACGTCGACTACACATATCAAGACGCTGGCGGACGAACTGGAACTGAAGATGGGCGAAGCCGGATACAACCTTATCCATAAGGAAGGTTACCAGAGCGCAAGATGGATACTGCTGGATTTCGGCCAACTGGTCGTACATATATTCAATGAAGAAGACCGGAAATTCTACAACCTTGAGAGGTTATGGTCCGAAGGCAAGTTCAGGACGCCGGACGACCTGGAACATTCATGATCGGATCCGGATCACAATTTGCTCAATCTGAAAGGAGCTGTTTATATTGGCTTACTCAACGAAGATAGACGAGAAATGGCAAAAGAAATGGGAAGAAACAGGTTTGTACAAGTTCGACCGCAATAATATCGATAAAAAGCTGTACTGCCTCGAGATGTTTTCATATCCGTCAGGAGCCAAGCTCCATGTAGGCCACTGGTACAACTACGGGCTGACGGATACATGGGCAAGGCTGAAGAGGATGCAGGGCTGGAACATGTTCCATCCCCAGGGATTCGATGCATTCGGCCTTCCTGCGGAGAACTACGCCATTAAAACAGGTATCCATCCCAAGGATTCTACATATGCGAATATAAGGACAATGGAAGAACAGCTCAGGAAAATGGGCGCAAGCTTTGACTGGGACTACGAGGTGATCACCTGCGCGCCGGAGTATTACAAATGGACGCAGTGGATCTTCCTGCAGCTGTACAAGCACGGGCTGGCGTACAGGAAGAAGGCGCCTGTCAACTGGTGTCCGAGCTGCAAAACGGTGCTGGCCAACGAGCAGGTCGTGGACGGCTGCTGCGAGAGGTGCAAGAGCGAAGTAACCAAGAAAGACCTGACGCAGTGGTTTTTCAAGATAACGGAATATGCGCAGGAACTTCTGGATTGCCTGCCGCAGCTCGACTGGCCCGAGAAGACGAAGAAGATCCAGCAGAACTGGATCGGCAGGTCGGAAGGTGCCGAGATCGTATTCGAAGGCGCGGATGGCAGCTTTTCGTTCAAAGTGTTCACGACGAGGGCGGATACGCTTTATGGCGTGACCTATGTGGTACTGGCGCCTGAAAACGAACTCGTTGACAGGATCACGACGCCTGAATGCAGGGACGCAGTCGAGCAATACAGGGAACAGGCGAAGAAGCAGACCGAGATCGAGAGGATGTCGACCGTAAGGGAAAAGACCGGTGTCTTTACCGGGGCATATGCTATAAATCCTGTGAACGGCGACAAGGTACCGATCTGGATAGCCGACTATGTACTGGCCGGGTACGGCACGGGCTGCGTAATGGCTGTGCCGGCCCATGATGAAAGGGATTATGAGTTCGCTGCGAAGTATAACCTTCCTATAAAGCGTGTCATAAAAGGCGGGGAAGGCGTGGACGACACACTGCCTTTCG
>DAOSCC010000177.1:0-5099 GCA_035361135.1 Clostridiales bacterium
AATCTCTGGACTGGCAATACCGTCAGCTTACTGACATTTTGAGATAGCGAAAACAGTACTTCTCAAACAATAAGTATTTATATCTCTTGTTACTTCCCTGCGTTATATACTTTATAATATTTAACTATTTGCCGATGTACGGACTGATTATCGCATTCAAAGATTTTAAGTTTTCAAAGGGCATCATTGGGAGCCCGTGGTGCGGACTGGATAATTTTATTTATCTTTTTGGACTGAAAGACTTCTACCGGGTCTTTGGAAATTCATTCATCCTAAGTCTGATAAGACTGGTATTCTTTTTCCCGATACCGATCATACTTGCGCTGATGCTCAATGAAATTCCTTTTATGAAATATAAGCGGGTATTACAGACTGTGATTTACCTTCCGTACTTTATTTCATGGGTGGTAATCGGGGGTATTCTGGTAAACCTGCTATCCCCTTCCTGGGGGATAATCAACAGTTTGATAAAGGTATTGGGCGGAGAGCCGATTTTTTTCCTGGGCAGTGACAAATACTTCCGGGTGATTGCCCTTATTTCATATATATGGAAGCAGGCCGGTTGGGATACTATTATTTATCTTGCAGCGATTACGTCTATAAACCCGGATCTTTATGAAGCTGCAACAATCGACGGCGCGTCAAGGTTGCAGCGTATCTGGCATATTACGATGTCCGGCATTAAACCTACAATAATCATTCTCTTGCTTCTTTCGATCGGAAACATTATGAACAATGGGTTTGAACAAATATATATACTTCAGAACAGCAGCAATATTCAAGTCTCCGAAGTCTTTGAGACTTATACCTATAAATTGGGTATGGTAAACGGACGCTTATCTTTTGCGACAACGGTAGGTTTATTCAGCTCTGTCGTAGGTTTCATTCTTCTCATGACCACGTCGGTAATTATTGTGATGCGCCTCTTATGGCAAATACAAAAAATGATACGGTGGAGAAGAAGTTAAGCTACACTTACATAGGGCATTTCAGCCGTTATATCAAACCCGGTGCTTTCCGGATAGCCAGTACTGTATATACTGACAGGCTTGAAACGACAGCGTTCAGGAATCCGGATGGTACGATTGCATGTGTATTGCTGAACAGGACTGAAAGCGACTTGCCTGTTAACTTAAGAATATGCGGTCAGTTTGCTTATATGCTGATTCCGCGGGAATCCATTACCACACTGATTATTACGGATAAAAAAATATAACAATGGCTTTTATCTGTGAATCTCTGAATCGACTACCTTATATGTCAAGCGTGTCATCACGCCTGACATATAAGGCCTCTTTCCTTCATAAATTCGCGATTCTGCAGAACTGTCCCTCCCCTCTCATAACTGTTTTTCTTTTCAGGTTACTGTTGGTTTCGCAGAACTGTCCCCGGATTCCCTCGAATTGTTTCCGACTTTTCTCTTTTCGATGGACTATTCCTCTTTTCTCCTCGCCAGGGAACCCTCGATTTTGCAGAACTGTCCCCCAGACAATTGACATGCCGTGTTATCAATTCTAAAATTAAGTCAAACGCCTGATTCGGAGTAAAAAATGATATATACGGTCACGCTGAATCCGGCTGTCGACAAGACAGTCGTTATAAATGATTTTAAAGTGGACTCAGTCAACAGGGTTTCTTCTTTGAGGACGGATGCCGGCGGCAAGGGCATCAACGTTTCCAAAGTCATCAAAAGCCTTGGCGGACGCAGCAAGGCGATGGGCATCCTTGGCGGGTCTGCCGGAAGGTATGTTAAAAAATACCTGGATGATATGGGCATTGATAATGATTTCGTGTTCATCAGCGGTGAAACGAGGACCAATCTTAAAGTCATCGATGGGAAAAACGGAACCAATACCGATATAAATGAACCTGGCCCGAATGTCTCAGAATGTGAACTGGAGTTACTGAAGGACAAATTGCTGGACCAGGTGGCAAATGGTTCGATCGTCGTATTTTCCGGGAGTGTGCCTGAAAATGTGGATAAGGATATATATTTCAGGTGGATCGATGCTGTGAAGCAAAAAGGAGCGGCGGCAATACTCGATGCAGACGGTGAACTGCTGAAGAAGGGTATCGAAGCGGGACCGTACCTGGTAAAGCCTAATATATATGAACTGGGAAGGCTTTTCGGAACTGACATCAAAGATATCGGGAAGGCCGTAAAATATGCTGAAACGCTTATCAGGGATTTCGCTGTCGGGATGGTCGCCGTTTCGATGGGGAAAGATGGAGCCCTTTTTGTCGATAAGTCAAGAGTGGCGCTGGTCCACGCTTTGAAGGTTAATGTGCAGAGCACTGTGGGGGCCGGCGATTCCATGGTCGCGGCGCTTGCCTATTCCATCGGCAAAGGAATGGATTATGAAAGCATGGTCAGGCTTGCAGCAGCTTCGGCCAGTGCAAATGTTATGACTTCAGGTTCCCAGCCGGCAGATATCTCTGTTATCAGGGAGCTTGAAGGCCGTGTCACATTCGAGTATCTGAGATCATAGCGAAAGATTATAATGGGGCAACGGATGTGCTGCGGGTATCTGCTGTGGAAGATTATGGCCTGGATATGTTGAAGATTTATTCTGTATGCAGTGAGTATCGATATTACCTGTAATTGAACAATTTTAATCCATGATACTTGAAAGGGTGGTGCAGCAATGCAGAAAGCGGTCGAACTGGCAAGCCAGGGACTTACATTGAGGGGCATGCTCCACATGCCTGACAACGTTTCGGGAAAGGTGCCGGCAGTGGTCATATTCCACGGATTCACCGGCAACAAGATGGAACCTCACTTTATTTTCGTTAAGCTGTCCAGGATGCTTGAGAAAAAAGGCATTGCAAGTGTCAGGTTCGATTTTGGCGGAAGCGGCGAAAGCGACGGCGATTTCATCGATATGACGCTTTCCGGGGAGATCCGCGATGCCCACAATATACTGGATTTTGTGAAAAAACTCGATGGCGTCGATCCGGACCGGATAGGCGTTGTTGGACTGAGCATGGGCGGCGCAGTCGCAAGTGTCCTGGCCGGCGAAAGAAAGGACGAAATAAAAACCCTTTGCCTGTGGGCGCCTGCAGGCACCATGGGAGAAATTATCGCGAAACAGGTCGCCGGACTTGGATATGACACGGCCGAAAAGATCAAAAAGGCCGGGTATGTGGAATCAGGAGGATTTCGCGTTGGTATCGGCTTTTATGAAGATGTGATGAAATTTGATATTTTTGGTAAAGCAAAGAACTTTGACAAGAATGTTCTGATAATCCATGGGGAAAAGGACAATGCTGTTCCGGTCGAGGTTTCTGAAAGATACTTGGAATATTATGGCGGAAGGGCGACGCTGAAAATAATTAAGGATGCCGACCATACATTCAACAATTCTGTCTGGGAGAAAGAAACACTTGAACTGACCGCCGAATATCTCGTAAAAGAACTGAAACAGACAGATGACTGATAAAGAGAAACCTGAACAGAAAAAAGCAATATGTACAGGGAAAATGCGGAGGTGTGCATAAATGATACAGCCATATGATCTTAGCCTTGATGAATTGCGGAAGTACAAGCCTGCCTTGACGAGACAGCCTGATTTTCTTGAATTCTGGGAGTCGAACAGGAAGGAACTTGCAAAGGTGCCGCTGAAATACGAACTGGAGCCTTATGACTATCCTGCAAAAGGTGTCAAAGTCAGCAGGGTGACGTTTACCGGGTTTATGGGCGCAAGCATAGACGGATGGTTCGCCGTTCCCGACGCGCCGGGTAAATATCCGGGCCTTGTGCTGTATCATGGGTATAACTGGGCTTTCGACGGATGCATACATGAGGTAGTGGATATGGCGCTTCATGGTTATGCTGTGCTGCAAATGCTCGTCCGTGGACAGCATGGCCGCAGTGTGGACAATACGGTATCGTCGCTTGGCCATGTTGCCGGGTGGATGACCAAGGGAATATTGTCCAGGGAAGAGTATTACTATCGTGCGGTTTACATGGACAGCGTCCGCGCTCTCGAAGTACTTGCGGATATGGACTGTGTCGATGACGGCAGGATAGGAGTAACGGGAGGCAGCCAGGGCGGAGCGCTTACGCTGGTTTCAGCAGCTCTTTCGGACATACCGGCTGTTGCCGTGGCGTCATACCCTTACCTGTGTAACTTTGACAGGGCTATCGATATTGCTCCTTCGTCGCCGTATGGCGAGCTGAATGAGTTTTTCCGCAGGTATTCCGATCCGGCCGTTGAAGAGCAGGCCAGAAAGACGCTGACATACTTTGATGTCATGAACCTTGCTCCGGAAATAAAATGCCCGGTACTCGTGGCAACGGGGCTGGTCGATGAGGTGACGCCGCCGTCGACGGTGTTTGCCGCATACAATCATATGACATGTCCGAAAGAGATCGCTGTTTACAGGTATTTCGGGCATGAATTCATACCCGGATTTGTAGAGAAGAAACTGAGGATGCTGATGAAGTATCTGCAGGATTAGGAACTTGATGACGCATACAACTTTAATGATCAGGCCGGTGGCATCCAAAACCTGCCGGACCGATCATACCGGTATTCGGCCGTATCGGTGTGAATACAGGACCGTCCCCTGAAAACAAGTGGTGATTACGTGAGCGAAAAAGCAGCTTTGAATGAAAGACCAAAAGCAATAATACTCCTCGTTGTAACGGCGGTGATGTGGAGCCTCGGAGGACTGCTGATAAAATCCATCGACGCCCATCCGCTGGCCATCGCCGGGGTCAGGAGCGCGATATCTGCCGTCATTATAGTGATCGCAACCGGCAGGCCGAAGTTGAACTGGTCTCCGGCTCAAATCGGCGCGGCGCTGTCGTACGCCGGCATGGTGACATTGTTCGTTGCCGCAACGAAAAACACAACGGCTGCCAATGCCATACTGATCCAGTATACCGCCCCTGTATATGTGATATTTCTCAGTGCGTGGCTGCTGAAGGAAAAAGTGAACCTGTTCGATTGGGTGACGGTAATAATCGTGATGGCCGGCATGGTCATGTTCTTCATCGACGATATAAGCATTGGCGGTATGCTCGGGAATATCCTTGCTGCGGGAAGCGGGATCTCGTTTGCCGCATTCACGATCTTCATGCGCATGCAAAAGGA
>DAOSCC010000178.1:0-2878 GCA_035361135.1 Clostridiales bacterium
GAATGACAGGATGTCCCTTACAAGATATCTGGTGAAGCCGAAACTGCCGGCCCCGATAAAGGCTATTTTTCTCATGGAAACGCCCCCTTAAGCAAGTGTTGTATACCTGGTACTTTCATTTTATACCACAATCTTTGTACAGCCAATGGCAGCATGCTTGTAAAATATGTTATAATGCTTGGTGAGAAAGAAAGGATCCGGAAATGAAACAGAAGTATTTAGTCACCCATAGCCTGAACCATACCGATCTGAATATGTATCAATGCGGTACTGAGGTCTGCGCCCCCGGGCATTACTACGGACCCGCCGTCAGGGACCATTTCCTCATCCATTATATCCACAGCGGACGGGGACGGTTCTGCGTCGGCGATAAGGTATACCACCTTTCCAAAGGACAGGGGTTCCTGATTTGTCCGAATATCGTCACATTTTACCAGGCTGACATGGATGACCCGTGGAACTACTCATGGGTGGGGTTCCACGGGCTGAAAGCCGAAAGCTATCTGAAAAGCGCCGGCCTGACAGCAGACAACCCCATTTTCACCACAAATGACGATGAATTTATCGGCGGATGTTTCAGGAAAATGATCGAAGCCAAAAACCTGGCAAAAGGACGGGAGATCCGCCTGCTCGGCCACCTGTACCTGTTCCTTTCACAGTTGATCGAAGAAAACGGCACAGGTATGTTCGCCGATACGGCCGGTTCCCGGAAAGAAGCATATGTGAAGAGGGCCATCGAGTACATCGACATGAATTACTCGAGAAAGATGACCATTGCTGAACTTGCGCACAGCATCGGCCTCGACAGGAGTTACCTGGGCAGCATCTTCAAGGAACACTTCGGCGTCTCTCTGCAGGGTTACCTGAAAAACTACCGGATGGACAAGGCATGCGAACTGATGAAAAACGAAGACCTGTCGATAGGAGACATCGCGCGGTCTGTAGGTTATGACGACCCGCTGCTTTTCTCCAAGCTGTTCAGGAAATGCAAGGGAGTTTCTCCGCGGGAGTACCGCAAGATGTACATCGACAGTTATAATGCCGGCTGATTTCCCCGTCCCGGCCCAAGCTGGGGCCCAATCACAGCTGAACCACATTCCTGTCATTGATCCTGCCAGGCAAACATGTGTCAGCACTGGACTGCAAATATCACCATGCGGTCCGCCGACCCTGTCATATGGTATGGAACATCTTTTTCAATTCGCTTTTTATATTCCACCCCATCGTTTTCATACACACCGCGAGAACAACGAAGGACAGTACGCACGTTACAGGAAGCTGCCAGCGGATGTTTCCCCCCGAAATGATCATCAGCACCGCCGATGTGATCAGTGAAAGCGCTGACAGCAGTATAACCGGGAGCAGGTTGTGCCTTTGCCTTTCGAAATCCGTATACAGCAGCAGGCAAACTGCGATCAGTGAGCCGAAGCATATTATCGAAACTACGTTTGCCGCCCATCCGGATGTAATGAAAACATCGATCAGGACAAGCATGACACAGCTTTGCACAATAGCCTTGGTAAACTGGCTGATCCGATTGTATTCGATCATATCCGGATAAACCAGCATCGACCATATCATGTAAAGCGCCCAGATCACTATGACGCTCCATGCCTTGCCGCCCGACCAGATGTTTATTGCAGCGCACATAAGCGCAGCAAGCAGGAATATGTCCCTCGCTATACCGATTATTATGCTGCGGTGGCTTTTCCTCTTCTATGGTTTCGGATATGTAACATTAATCTGCAATGAGCTCACTCCCTTCAACGACCGGAGTAAGGCCATCCCGGCAAAGAAGCTCGTACAGCGCTTCTTCAAATGACGGATCCGCAGTATTTTTGGATACGGACAGCGTTGAGGTATTTCCGCAAGTCACCAGGGAGCAACTCGCACGGTTGGTAATCGCCGCTCCCAGTACTACGTCCATGCTGTCCACCAGTCCTGCGATTTCCGGCGGCAATGATACAACACCGAGGTTGGAAAGCGTGTTGCTGAAATTCCGGTCTCCGATAAAGCCATATACCATCCTTACAACAGGCGCCTTGAGGAAAAGTGGGATGAACCTGATCGCATTTACGATCCTGTTCGTTGCTTTGACCATCTCGTTCATAGCCTGGCAGGAGGCTTTCTCAGTAAGCTGGCGCATGATCTCCGGGATAAGCGCATCCGGCTCCGAGATCTCCGCCAGCGGTATCCGTATACCACAGTACATGGAAAAGTTTCTCAGGGTCTCCGAGGGATAGAATTTTCTCATGTTCACAGGGACCTGGATGTTGAATTCTCCGGCAACTTCATCAGTTGCCTTTTTCCCTGCGACAAACATAAGGGAAAGTATGTACGCCGTGACAGTCGCACGCTTTCTGTCAGCGACAGCCTTCAGTGCGGCAGCATCGATCTTGAAGTGGATGACCCTGCAAGGTCTTATGCGGGACAGCCTGCCGCCATATTGCACGGCAGCTTTATCGACAAAGCTTGAAGCAGGACCTTCGGAACGGATATTGATAAACTCGTTTGCAATCTCACCCGGGGATACCAGGCCATTGACGGGTAAAACACCACTGACGCAGGCAGACTCAGTGCCGAGCAGCCGAAAGTATTCCGCGACAAGAGTCTTGAGGAAGCACATACCGCCCGTTCCGTCCGTCAGTATGTGGAAGTACTCAACACTGATGCGGTTCCGGTAATAAAGGACGCGGAAGGTCTGCGAACCGCTTCGCCCTATATGGATCGGCTGGCAGGGTATGCCTGTTTCCGGTTCCACGATATACCTGCGCTTCGTAGAATCAAGATAATGCCAGAAGAAGCCTTTCTTGACCGTCGTCGCAAAGCTGGGGAACCGCTTGATCGTAAAAGTCAGGGCCATCTGGAGTATCTCCGG
>DAOSCC010000178.1:2978-5051 GCA_035361135.1 Clostridiales bacterium
CGGCATTCCAGGTCTTCAAAAAACAGGGCAGCTTTTTGATTATCTGCTTTCCTGGCAAATGGCAGGCTGATACTCTGCGAGTACCGTTTTTTCACGCCTTTCCTTCCGTCTTTCTGCTTTTCCTTGCAGGCCGTCGAAATATTCGGTTTTTGCGCAGTTTCTTTTTTTCTCATAGCAAATGACATATACCTCTTGACCATATCGGTTTCCTGCAAGCCGCTTTTGAAACCTTAATATAATCTTGTCCTTATGAGCGATTTCAAATCATATCTTTGCCTGTATTTTCCGAAATTTCTCCACTTTGGTATGCAAAAAGTTCTGCTGAGGTATACTTTACCACAACAGAACTTCCCATATCAAATTTTTATGGCCTTTTCCCGTATTGTGCCTGTCAAGTCTCTTCAGGCGATACTTTTTCATAACGCCTTCCGCTGCTATACCGGCAACGGTACCTGTATACCACCGCTATGTCTGCCGGTTCCGGTCCGTGCCTGTGAATCTTCCGGCGATGTTTTCTTACTTACGACACCTGCATGCCACGCCTCTGCTGTTCCGTTTTTCCATTTATGGGCTGGTTTTTTCAAAATTACAGCGTTTTCTGTACCATTTTTACATATATGGGCGCTTGGATTCAAATTTACTCCACGTATACGTTACATAAACTCCGTTAATTGTATCTTATGTAAACACTTTACGCTTAATCGAACGCAACCAGGTGGTTTATTGTTCAATAAACGAAAATTTGGTACATAAAACATATCCGGAGTTAATTCTGTGGTTTTCAGCCGACCACTCTGTCGGCATCGCGGCAGGACAACAGGCCTCGTGGCAGGGCAGCCGTCCCGTATCTGCACCGGCGGCAGGACAAACGTTACCGTATCTGCACCGGCAGCAGGATAACCGTCTCCATGTCTTTACCAGGCAGCAGCAGAATCGTCCCAACGCCTCAGCCCGCAGCAGTCAGCGCACCGGCGCCGTTGTGCAGCAGCTTGTCAGAGTACCATTCGGCCTGTGAATTATACATTGTCCTGTACAGTTCACAATTCTCCATCAGTTCATCATGCGTCCCTATGGCGGCGACCCTGCCCTTATCCATTACTATGACCCGGTCGGCTATCTTCGTAGAACCCAACCTGTGGGTAACGATAATGGCTGTTTTGCCCCTGGAGATCTCAACGAACTTCTTATATATGCGGCTTTCTTCCAAAGGATCGATGGCCGCTGTAGGTTCATCCAGGACTATGATATCATGCACACGGTAAAGACCCCTTGCGATCGCTATGCGCTGCCACTGCCCACCGGACAGGTCTACGCCGTCGAACTCCCTCGACAGCATGGTCTTGTAGCCATCCGGAAAACTCGCCCCATCAGCCTCGACGTCGGCCTGTTCGGCCGCGGCACTGACTTCCTCGGAGCTTTCCATGTCACTGATCCGTATATTGTCCTCCAGTGTCATCAGGTACCGCTGGTATTTCTGGAACACCCCGGAAACATTGCGGAACAGGGACCGGCTGTTCACTTTAGATGTGTCCATGCCATTTATCCTGACCACTCCTTCCGTAGGTTTGTACAGCCCCAGAATCAGCCTGATGAGAGTAGTCTTCCCCGCGCCGTTCTCGCCTACGATGGCTACCGTCTCGCCGGCTTTTATTTCAAACGACACATTATCAATACTCTTGCATTCGGCATTGGGGTAAATGAAGCTGACATTCTCCAGCACGATGCCTTCGCTGAAATCGGCAGTGTCTTCTTCCCCGCCGCGCTCCGGCAGTTCCATGAAACGTATGAAATTCTGCGCTTTGCCGAGGTTGGATGCCATATTGCCTATATGCCGTGCTATTACTTCCTCCATACTACCGAACATCATGCCAATGGAACCGAATACTGCAGCAAATGCGCCTACAGATATTTCACCTGCCAGCAATGCCTTTACCAGCATGTAGAGGTTACCACCGTATCCGGCAACCGTGAACCCACGCATGGCCAGCTCTATCAGGTTGGTTTTCCTGCTTGCTTCCCATTCAGCCTTTCCCAGCTTGCCAAGCGACTTGCCAAAACGGTCGATGAAGAACC
>DAOSCC010000179.1:0-5048 GCA_035361135.1 Clostridiales bacterium
ATTTTCAAAAGCAGTTCCGACAGTTTCTTGCTGACGGTATCGTTGATTATACCTGCCTTTTTGGCAATGAAACCGATAAACATAATAATGAATAGTATGAGTACCTGATTGAAAACAGTCACCGAGTTGCCCATATGTACCTCACAGTATGCAGATTTGACCGTGTTAACAGCCTTAGTCGATATTATACTACACAAATCCTTAAAAGTAATACAGAAATCCGGATGTGTATCAAACTTCCATCATGGATGCAGTCCCCCGTACGGAACAGAATGGCGGAATAATTTTGCTTTTCTTACAGATAATATCCTAATAAAATGCAGTATATTCCCGGAATGATCCTTTGTACGGATCATTCCGGACAAAACAGCAAGAAGGAGCAGTGAAGATGGATTTTAAGGAAAGCAGAACTTACGTCAATCTGATGAGGGCTTTCGCAGGCGAAAGCCAGGCAAGGAACAGGTATAATATCTCGGCGTCATATGCCAGGAAGGAAGGCCTGCAGATCATCGAAGCGATATTCAATTACACTGCGGACCAGGAGAGGGCGCATGCAAAAGTGTTCTATGAACTGTTGAAGGAGGCGGCGGGAGAGACTATCGCCATAGACGGAACCTATCCGGTGGATCTGTACGACAGCACGCTGGAGCTGCTGCGGGCGGCACAGCACAATGAAAATGAAGAATGGGAAGATGTGTACAGGAATTTCGGCCTGGTCGCAAAGGAAGAAGGATATGCAAAAATCGCCATGACATTCGAGAACATAGCCAAGATCGAAAGGGTACACGCAGAACGGTTCGGAAGATTCGCCGATGCACTGGAGAACGGAACACTGTTCAAAAAAGATGAAGAGATAGCCTGGCTCTGTACCAACTGCGGACATATCCATATAGGCAGGGAAGCGCCCGAAGTATGCGCCGTGTGCAAACATCCGCGTGGCTTTTTCATCCCGTTTGTTGAATCCTTTGCAGCCAGGTAAATTTGCGGGATAATCAGTATTGCCTGATGCAATTCAAACATGTCCGTGCGTAACAAATCTGTCCGATAGTCGTGCAGATTCCGCAGTATGGGCAAGTCATGTGTTGATCCATATATAGGAGACAAATTCGCAGCGGGTACTGATTTGTTGCCCTGGGATCGTTATGCGGCGGCAAATCGGTGCCTGTTTTCCTGGTGTCCTGTTGGTTTCTGCTTTCTGCATATCCATATACATATATGGCGGCAGCCGCCGCTTTGCCACTGCAGCCATCAGGCTGCATCTGCGCCTGCATCAGAGATTTTGGATCATTTTCAGGCGCTGGAGGATATTTTGCTTTTTGAAGGTATCAGCAGTCGTCTCCGACACTGCTGTAATCGAAAGGCAGTCCTCATTTTTGCATTTCGGGCAGACGAGGCCTGAGCAGTCGAACACGGTATCGGCTTCGACAGTATCGCTGTATCCGCATGCGGCACAGCCAAGTGTGACTTTGAATTTCATATGGTTACCTCCGGTGGTTGCCTCCTGATGTGCCGAACATGTGTTCGGGATTTAATTATACATCTGCCGTGATGGATAATACAGGCCGGTATTTTGCCATACCGGCCTGTATAAATCAAATATTTTCACATGGCAAGCGGTGACATGGTTTACCTTATTATTTCACATAGTTTTGCATGTTCAGTGTATACCGGACCCTATTTGCATACTGCCGACTCATCTTACGGACTGTCCTGCTTCGCTTGCGCCCGGGCCGGTTTCCCTCACAGCCTGATGACTTTACCGAGGAAAAGGATCGTATTCGTATCATCTTCAGCGATTGCGAATATGAAAGGCCTGTCTGCTATAAAACTTACCGGTTCCAGTGCCGCTGCGGTGAACTGTACCTCAACTGAAGTAACTCCGGCTGCTTCGCTGCCCTCTTCATTCACTTCGATCACAGCCTTGTGAAGGACACTGCTGATATATATGTTTTCCCGTATGCCTGAAAAATCCGCAGTGCCGCTGAATGCTTCGCCCATTCCGAGCGCAGAAAGGCTTTCGCGCAGTTCTTTTGCGCCATACTCAAGCTTGAATCGCGGGACCTGGAGCTTCACATCATCAGTTGCGCTGAGACTGCTTTTTAGCGTGCCCCAGAATTCCGGCCGCAGGCCCGCTATAAACTCATCAAGGTCCGTGCCTTCTTCCGGCAGTATTAAATACATGGCAGTCTTTCCGCTCCCATACGGAAGCCGGACTGCTTTGTAATTTTCGCCTGAAGCGTATTCCACCCTGCCTTCCCGGCTCATCATCATGACTTTGCTTTTTGTACCGTCTGCATTGCTGAATTCAGCTGAGAATGTGTTTCTGGTGTCGAATTTCTTTGTCCAATGTCCCTTGAAATATATCGCATTGATAAGGTACATCAGGACATCCTGGTTTATCGGGGGACTGATGATTTTATCTATTTTACCTTTTGTTGACTTAGATATCCATCCATTGATTGTATCTGCGGCATTTTTGCCTGAAAAATCGATGACGGCGGCCTTGGCGCCGAAAACATCTTCGTTTGTTTCCAGGAATTCCTCGCTGACTGGCTTTCCGTCTCTTATCCATACTGAATTGCTGATATTGAGTTCGACGTTTTTATCGACTTTGTTAAGATATCCCAGGAGTTTCCTGTATGATTCATTGAGATCATCCTTATTTATACCGTCGTATCCCAGCGCGTTTTCCATTGCGGTTTTCGTCGATCCGTCTGCGCCCTGGTACGCCATTGACAGCGCAACAGATATGCTCAGCGGCGAAATGAAAATGTTTTGGTTTTTATCTTCTTTGCTCAGTTGTTTGAATATATCGAATGCGAACTGACGATTTGCTTCGCTCAGGCCTTGTGATTTGACGCCTGGCGCTTTCGGCCCGGCTTGGGCTGAAGTATCCTTTATTACGCTGTTTGGATCTGTCATACTTTCGTTTTCACGATCCGATGCGCTTCCCGATGAACAACCGGCATTACACGCCATAAGCGAAACTGCCAGCAGCAGGCACAGAATTTTTTTCATAATTGCATACCTCCTTAACATCTATTTTTGACGAGCAAAACCAGTTTATGTTTCATTGCATACCGACCGGCATTATGGAGCCCGAGGTGCTGTTATCTCCCGCATTGTTAACTGCAGATGCGAAGAAACCTGTAAAATCCCCCGGAACGGAAAATTTCGCCGGACCGGAACGCCAGGGACGCCGGAAGTGTTATAATATCCACAAAGACGAATGAGAGGGTATATGGATGGGGCATAACAGCGGCAGACAAAGCAACAAATTTGAGATCTGTGCGGAAGATATCACGATAGAGGTCGAGCGGAAAAAAATCAAAAACATGCATCTTCGGGTATATCCGCCTGACGGACATGTCCGCGTATCTGCACCCATGCGCTGCAGCGAGGATACGATCCGGTCCCTTGTGGCCTCGAAAATCGATTGGATAAAAAAGCACCAGGAGAGGATCAGGCGGAGGAATACCCGCGCACCGCTGAAATTTTCCGACGGCGAACTGCATTTTTTCAAAGGGAAGGAATACAGGCTCCGGGTAATCGAGAAAGAGGCAAAACCGCATGTGGAAACAAACGGCGATTCGCTTGTGCTTTACGTCCGCCCCGGGGCGGACGAGGAAAAGCGCCGTGCCGTACTTGACGAATTTTACAGATATCAGCTTAATCAGGAACTGCCTGGTATTATCGACAGGTGGGCAAAGAAGATGAATGTCAGAGTCAGCGGTTTCGGCATCAGAAAAATGAAAACCAAGTGGGGAACCTGCAATATAAAAGCCCGCCGGATATGGATCAACCTCGAACTTGCGAAGAAACCGCCGGAGTGCCTCGATTATATAGTGGTACACGAACTGGCGCATTTGCTTGAACGATACCATAACAGCACGTTCTATGGCTACATTGACCGGTTCCTGCCGCAGTGGCGTATATATAAAAAGGAACTGGACTCGTGATATTCCGGGAATGCACCGGCCGGCATGCCGCAGCGCCAGTCGTCATACTGCCGCGCTGATCCTCCCGATTATACGGTTTTTCGCAGGTGAGATCCAGCTTGTGGCGTATTTCATCGCTGCTTGCCAAAAATAGCTTGATTAAGGATATAAACTTTGCTATTCTTGTTAGTGTTTATGTTAAGCAGTTATCACTGCAGTGTGCTGATGTGAACGGAGTGTCGGTCATACTACAGGTTTGCCGGTTTATACATAATAACTGAACAGGGCATTATATTAACTCAGGGGGAGTAGATACGATGGATTATAGAAAGGAATCACTCAGGCTGCATAATGAATGGAAGGGTAAGATCGAAGTCATAAGCACTGTACCTGTAACGAACAAACAGGAGTTGTCGCTGGCTTATACGCCCGGTGTGGCGGAACCCTGCCTCGCGATCCAGAAGGACGTGGACCTGTCATATGAACTGACGAGAAGATGGAATCTCGTTGCAGTCGTGACCGACGGCACCGCCGTACTTGGATTGGGGGATATAGGCCCTGAAGCCGGGATGCCTGTCATGGAAGGAAAGTGCGTATTGTTCAAGTCGTTCGCGGATGTTGACGCGTTCCCGCTTTGTATACGTTCGAAGGACGTCGATGACATAGTGAAGACTATAAAACTGATCTCAGGCAGTTTCGGCGGCATCAACCTGGAGGACATATCCGCTCCGAGATGCTTCGAGATAGAAAGGCGCCTCAAGGCGGAATGCGATATCCCGATCTTCCACGACGACCAGCACGGAACCGCGGTTGTCACTCTCGCTGCAATGATAAATGCACTTAAGATCGTTAAGAAGGATATCAGGGATATCGAAGTCGTAATCAACGGATCGGGAGCGGCAGGCATTGCCGTAACAAGGCTGCTGATGGCAATGGGTCTGAAGAAGGTCATCCTTTGCGATACAAAAGGCGCCATATATGAGGGCAGGGAAAACCTGAACGCGGAAAAGGCCGAGATGGCGAAGATTTCGAATTTCGAAAAGAAGAAAGGAACGCTGAAGGATGTCATCGTCGGCGCCGATGTGTTCATCGGCCTGTCTGTGGCGGGTG